>NZ_JBEPEL010000012.1:0-121840 GCF_040300825.1 Streptomyces sp. NPDC000229 | reverse complement strand
CTTGAAGGGGATCGACTGCGTCAGCCTGGCCCGGCCAGGGAGGCGTGCCGCCCCCGCGGCGTCGGCGGCGGTGACCCTGGACCCGACTGCGGGCCGGTGGTCTTTGGAAGAACGGCGAGAAGGGGCCGTGCAGGGTCGCCCCCGCTGGGGGTCCCCCCACGCCTCCAGGGCGTAGGGGGACGATCGGCGGCGAGATACGGCCACGAGACCGGCTCGGTGCCCCGCCGACGGCGAGGAGGTGAGCCCGGAGGGGCCCCGACCCTGGCCCACCGGCAGCAACCGACCTGCCACGCGCCGCACGGCACCCCGCCCCGACCCCGACCCACCGGCCCCAGCCGGTCCGCCCGCGGGCGGACCGCCCGCCCGCGCGGGCCGTCAGTCGTCCGCGAGGGCCCGCGCGAAGCCGGTGTTCACCGCCAGGAGGCCGCCGTCGACGCGGAGAGTCGTACCGGTGATCCAGGACGCGTCCGGGGAGCACAGGAACGCCACCGCCGCCGCGATGTCCCCGGGTTCACCCACTCGGCCCAGCGGGTAGACCCGGTCGGCCAGGGCTTCCAGCTCGTGCTCGCGGCCCTCCCAGCCGCGGGTGCGGATCGTGCCGGGGTTGACCTGGTTGACGCGGACGCCGCGCGGGGCGGCGTCGGCCGCCAGAGTGCGGGTGAGCGAAGTGAGCCCGGCCTTGGCGGCGCTGTACGCGTGGCCGCCGAAGGCCTGCTCGGCGTTGACCGACCCGATGTTGACGATCGCGCCGCGCCCGGAGGCCGCCAGGTGCCCCAGCGCCGCCCGTGAGCACCGCAACGCGCCGACCAGCGTGACGTCCAGGGACCGCTGCCAGGTCTCGTCGTCCTCGTCCTCGAAGCGCGGCGCGTCCGGGGTGCGCGCGAAGGCGTTGTTGACGAGGGCGTCCAGACGGCCGAAGGTTTCCGCGGCGTACGCCACCGCCGCCTCGACGGCCGCGCGGTCGGCGACGTCGCAGCCGTACGCCACCGCCCCGGGGGCCGTCCCGGCCACCTCCCGCGCGAGGTCCTCGTCGATGTCGATGACCAGCACCCGGGCGCCCTCGTCCGCGAATCTGCGTGCCGTCGCCTCACCGATCCCGCGTGCCGCACCGGTGACCATCACGCCGTATCCGTCGAAACGTCCCAGAGCGCCCATCCGCCGATGATGCCCGTACCGGTTCGGGGCGATCAAGGGTGCCTTCGCGCGGGGGCGAAGTGGCACAAAACACGAGGCGCCCCACCCGCCACCGCCGTAAGCTCGCGACATGCAGGTGATCCAGTCCACGAAGCTCGCCAACGTCTGTTACGAAATCCGGGGCCCGGTGCTCGAGGAGGCGATGCGGCTGGAGGCTGCGGGTCACCGGATCCTGAAGCTGAACACCGGCAACCCCGCCGCCTTCGGCTTCGAGTGCCCGCCCGCGATCCTCGAGGACATGCTCCGCAACCTCGGAGAGTCGCACGGATACGGGGACGCGAAGGGACTGCTGTCCGCGCGGCGGGCGGTCATGAGTCATTACGAGACCAAGGGCATCCCGCTGTCGGTCGAGGACATCTACCTCGGCAACGGTGTCTCCGAGCTGATCCAGATGGCCATGCAGGCGCTGCTCGACGACGGCGACGAGGTCCTCGTACCGGCTCCGGACTACCCGCTGTGGACGGCGTCCGTGTCCCTCGCGGGCGGTACGGCGGTGCACTACCGCTGCGACGAGCAGAGCGACTGGATGCCGGACCTCGCCGACATCGAGCGCAAGATCACCGACCGGACCAAGGCCCTCGTCATCATCAACCCGAACAATCCGACGGGTGCGGTGTACGACGACGAGATGCTGCGCGGGCTGACCGAGATCGCCCGGCGGCACAACCTGGTCGTCTGCTCGGACGAGATCTACGACAAGATCCTGTACGACGGTGCCACCCATACGCCGACCGCGGCGATCGCGCCCGACCTGCTGGTGCTGACTTTCAACGGGATGTCGAAGAACTACCGGGTGGCCGGCTACCGCAGTGGCTGGCTGGCGGTGTGCGGGCCGAAGGCGCACGCCTCGTCGTACATCGAGGGCCTGACGATCCTGGCCAACATGCGGCTGTGCGCCAACATGCCGGCACAGCACGCGATCGCCGCCGCCCTCCAGGGGCGGCAGTCGATCGAGGCGCTGGTGCAGCCGGGCGGGCGGCTGCTGGAGCAGCGGGACGTGGCGTACGAGCTGCTGGTGCAGATCCCGGGTGTGACGTGCGTGAAGCCGAAGGGCGCGCTGTACCTGTTCCCGCGGCTCGACCCGGACGTCTACAAGATCAAGGACGATCGGCAGATGGTCCTGGACCTGCTGCGGGCCGAGAAGATCATGGTGGTGCACGGGACGGGCTTCAACTGGCACGAGCCGGACCACTTCCGGATCGTCACGCTCCCCAACGCCGCGGATCTGGCGGACGCGGTGACCAGGATCGGGAACTTCCTGGACGGCTACAGCCAGCACTGACCTCCGTACATGTAGTCAACTCAACTTTAGACAGAATCCAAGGTAGGATGGTCTCCTGTCCAAGAGCAGGAGGCCGTCCCATGTACGAACCGATCCGCACCAAGTCGGTCCACCGGATGGCCGACGACGCCCAGGACCGCATCCCGCACCGCTCCCGCGAGGAAGAGCTGGACATCCAGCTCGCCGGACACCTCGCCGCCCTGCTCGCCGTCACGGACGAGCTCGGGGACGACGCGGCGGCGGAGCGCATCGCCCAGCAGGTCGCCCGGCTGCGCGGGGCCCCGCCCGCCCGGCACGCGGGCCTCACCGGCGCCGACCCGGTGTCCCTGCACGGCCGCGCCCACACCCTCGCGGGCCGTGCCCTGGTCGTCGCCGCCTCCCGGGCCGACACGGCCGCCGCGATCCTGGCGGCCGAGCGCATGGACGCGCACACCGCCGCACTGGAGCAGCTCCGCCCGGTCGGCGCCCTCTGACGGCCCCGGTCCGCGCCCGATGAGGGCGCGGACCGGGTTGCCACTCATCCGCACCGCGTCAGCGGCGTACCCATACCGTCGCCTCGGCGGTCGACGCCGCGTGCACCTCGTCGCCCGCGTAGCTGACGGTGTACGTCACCGAACCCCGCACCCGCGGCAGGTCGTTGATCCGGAACGTGCCGTCGGCCGCGACCGCCACCGAGGTGAGCGTGCCCGTGCCGAGCCGGTCGCTGCGCTGGACGCCGAGCGTGATCCCGGCGGGCAGCGCGGGCCCCTGCGCCGTGAGCTTGCCGGTGATCTCCAGGCCCGCGCTCTTGGACGCCTCGGCGGGCGCGGTGAGCGTGAGCGCGCTCGGAGCCTTGGCCACGGACACGGTCAGGCTGACGTCCTCGGCCGGGCGGTGGGTGAGGTCGCCGAGGAAGGACAGGGTGTACGTCGACTCCCCCACCCGTGCGGGCACGTCGAGCACGGTGAAGGTCCCGTCGGCGGCCACGTCGGCGGCGGCGAGCTTGCGCGTGCCGTCCGCGTCGGTGCGTACCGCCGCGATCCTGACCGGCTCGGCGGGCGCCGGCCCGTCCAGCTCCAGGCGGCCCCGGATGCCGACCGGCTCGCCGACGACGGCCTGGCCGGGGGTCGAGGTGAGACCACCGGTGAAGCGGGCGTCGTACTGGGCGGCCGGCGGCTGGATGATGTGCAGCCAGAAAGCGCCGCCCGCGGCGTTGGTGGTGAGCGCGAACAGCCGGGAGCCGTCGGCGGACCACTCAAGGCCGCGCGGCACGACACGGTTGCCGTCGAGGTCGCCCTCGTAGGCGAATTCCAGCGGTGTGGTGCCGTTCGCCGGGTCGGCGGGCTGGATCAGCAGGTCGGGCGTGGAGCCGGTGGCCGAGGCGCCGCGCGCGATGTACGTGCCGTCGCCGCTGAAGGCGACGGCGGTGGACACCGCGCCCTCGGGCAGCGGCTGGTAGGAGGTCGGGGCGTCGAGAAGGTCACCGGAGTTCAGCAGCCGGGTGCCGTGGGCGGCGTCGGCGACCGCGAGGCGCGTGCCGTCCGCACTGACCGCCAGGTCCTTCAGGTCCAGGCCGCCCTTGCCCTCGGCGTCCGCGAAGCGGCGTGAGTCGCCGCGTACGGGATTCTCCCCGCTGGTGTCGAAGGACGTCAGGGCCGGGTCGGTGGCCTTCTCGTTCCTGACCTGGCCCATGAACAGACGGTTCTGGGCGCCCGCGCCGGCCTCCAGCAGCATCCGGCCGGTGACGTTCCAGCCGGTGACGTTGTAGGTGCCGCCGCTGACGGAGTCGAGGTCGTGAACGGCGTACGCGCACTCGGACTGGTAGTACGCGTTCGCCCTGGTGTGCCACTGCTTGCCGCCCGAGAAGGCGAGTTCCCGCCCACACGTGTCGCTGTAGGCCGGGGTCCGGCCGGTCAGCTGGAGCGTGCCGGTGTCGTACGCCGCGATGGACTCGCGCTCGCCGGCGTACAGGGTCGCGCCGTCGGCACTCAGCGCGAGACCGGTGACCGGGCTCGCGCCGGTCAGGGTTCCGACCTGCTGACCCTGGAAGGTGTAGACGAGGACCTGGCCCTTGTCGTTGTAGTAGTAGGACCGCTTGTCCGCGATGTACACGCGCTCCCGCGCGGAGTCGACGACCATCGCGGAGTACGAGGAGATCGGCAGCTTGGCGACCACCTCGCTCGCGTCGGCGGCGTACGCGGCGGGTGCGGCGGCCGCGACCAGGCCGGCCGTTCCGAGTGTGAGCGAGAGGGCGACGAGCGTGGATGTGACGCGTCGTCGCGAACGTACGGATCGTACGGATGTACTCAACTGAGCCCCCCACAGGCGTGATTGGCCCCCTCCGTGAGGAGAGGGACACGTGAGGGGAATGTAACTGCCGTGCACACGTTCTGCACAGGGGTTCGAAAAGAAGGGTGTGAAAGTTCGGCCCCCGGAGCCTGAGGGGACTCCGGGGGCCGATTGCATCGCGGCGGGTCATTCGTGAACCCACAGGTCAGGGCGGATGTCGGGCTGACCCGCCACGAGGTCCGTCAGGTCAGCCCAGACGGGCGACCAGCGAGCGGTACTCGTCCCACAGCTCCTTGGGCGTGTGGTCGCCGAAGGTGTTGAGGTGCTCGGGGATCAGCGCGGCCTCCTCGCGCCAGACCTCGGTGTCGACCTTCAGCAGGAAGTCGAGGTCCTCCTCCGGCAGGTCGAGGCCGTCGGTGTCGAGGGCCTCACGCGTCGGCAGGATGCCGATCGGCGTCTCGACGCCCTCGGCCTTGCCGTCCAGGCGCTCGACGATCCACTTCAGGACGCGGCTGTTCTCGCCGAAGCCGGGCCAGACGAACTTGCCGGCGTCGTTCTTGCGGAACCAGTTCACGTAGTAGATCTTGGGCAGCTTGGACTGGTCGGTGGCGTTCTTGCCGACCTTGATCCAGTGGGCCATGTAGTCGCCCATGTTGTAGCCGCAGAACGGCAGCATGGCGAACGGGTCACGGCGCAGCTCGCCGACCTTGCCCTCGGCGGCGGCCGTCTTCTCGGAGGCGACGTTCGCACCGAGGAAGACACCGTGCTGCCAGTCGAAGGACTCGGTGACCAGCGGGACCGCGGTGGCGCGGCGGCCACCGAAGAGGATCGCCGAGATCGGCACGCCCTTGGGGTCCTCCCACTCGGGCGCGATGATCGGGCACTGCGAGGCGGGGACGGTGAAGCGGGCGTTGGGGTGGGCGGCCGGGGTGTCGGAGTCCGGCGTCCAGTCGTTGCCCTTCCAGTCCGTGAGGTGCTTCGGCGCCTCCTCGGTCATGCCCTCCCACCACACGTCGTTGTCGTCGGTGAGCGCGACGTTGGTGAAGACGGCGTTGCCCCACAGGGTCTTCATGGCGTTGGCGTTGGTGTGCTCGCCGGTGCCGGGCGCGACGCCGAAGAAGCCCGCCTCGGGGTTGATCGCGTGCAGCTGGCCGTCCTCGCCGAACCGCATCCAGGCGATGTCGTCGCCGATCGTCTCCACGGTCCAGCCGGAGATCGTGGGCTCCAGCATCGCCAGGTTGGTCTTGCCGCACGCGGACGGGAAGGCGGCGGCGACGTACTTGGCCTCGCCCTGCGGCGGGGTGAGCTTGAGGATCAGCATGTGCTCGGCGAGCCAGCCCTCGTCGCGGGCCATGACGGACGCGATGCGCAGGGCGTAGCACTTCTTGCCGAGGAGGGCGTTGCCGCCGTAGCCGGAGCCGTACGACCAGATCTCGCGCGACTCGGGGAAGTGCGAGATGTACTTGGTGGAGTTGCACGGCCAGGGGACGTCCTCCTGGCCGGGCTCCAGCGGGGCTCCGAGGGTGTGGACGGCCTTGACGAAGAAGCCGTCCTGGCCGAGCTCGTCGAGGACCGCCTGGCCCATCCGGGTCATGGTGCGCATGGAGACGGCGACGTACGCGGAGTCGGTGATCTCGACGCCGATGGCGGAGAGCGGCGAGCCGAGGGGGCCCATGCAGAAGGGCACGACGTACATCGTGCGGCCCTTCATGGAGCCGCGGAAGATGCCCTTCTCGCCGGTGAAGATGTCCCGCATCTCGGCGGGGGCCTTCCAGTGGTTGGTCGGGCCCGCGTCCTCCTCCTTGTCGGAGCAGATGAAGGTGCGGTCCTCCACGCGCGCGACGTCGGTCGGGTCGGATGCGGCGTAGTACGAGTTCGGACGCTTGACGGCGTCGAGCTTGCGGAACGTGCCCTTGGCGACGAGCTCCTCGCACAGACGCTCGTACTCGGCCTCTGAACCGTCACACCAGACGACGTTGTCCGGCTGCGTGATGCTTGCGATCTCGTCGACCCAGGAGATGAGCCCCTGGTGGTCGGTGGGGACGGTGGTGGGAGCCGCATTACCGCGCGCCACGATTGCTCCTTGTTGAGGGGTTTTGGGTTGTCTGCCCCGTGGGGGCTGCGACCCGGATGCTTCACTGCATGAATCTCTTGGCGCTCATCCGGTGCCGACCGCACTCATCTGATCATCCGTGCCTTGTGCGCATATGTCCAGAGGGCCTCTCACGTGAGCATTGCCACTCGCGCTCGGTCGTCACGGACGCGTCGGTAACATTTCTGTCATGACTGCAGCCGGGTCCGAAGTGACCGAGATAGACCCCCCGCCGGTGAAACCCAGGCTGCGCGGCTGGCTGCACGCGGGCATGTTCCCCGCCGCCCTCGTCGCGGGCGTCGTCCTCACGACGCAGGCCGATTCGACCCGCGCCCGGATCGCCTGCGGCATCTACGCCTTCACCGCCTGCCTGCTCTTCGGAGTGAGCGCCCTCTACCACCGGGGCAACTGGGGCCCGCGCGCCACAGCCGTACTGCGCCGGCTCGACCACGCCAATATCTTCCTGATCATCGCGGGCACCTATACCCCGCTGACCCTCCTCCTGCTCCCCGACTCCACCGGGCGGGTGCTTCTGTGGGCGGTCTGGGCGGCCGCGGTGGCGGGGATCGCGTTCAGAGTGTTCTGGGTCGGCGCCCCGCGCTGGCTGTACACCCCCTGCTACATCGCGATGGGCTGGGCGGCCGTCTTCTTCCTCCCCGACTTCATGCGCTCGGGCGGCGTCGCGGTGCTGGTCCTGGTGATCGTCGGCGGGGTGCTCTACAGCCTGGGCGGCGTGGTCTACGGACTCAAGCGCCCGAACCCGTCGCCGCAGTGGTTCGGCTTCCACGAGGTCTTCCACTCCCTCACGCTCGCGGCGTTCGTCGCCCACTACATCGGCATCTCACTGGTGGCCTACCAGCACGCATGACCCGCGCCGCCCGGCATGAAACGGCCGTGACGCCCCCGCGCCACGGCCGTTCGCCGTCGCGGGGCGATGGCCGACAATGAGCCGCATGGCCGCCGAATTCCCCGACCCGCTCGATCCGCTCACCAGGGCGCACCGCCCCATGGGACTGCGTGAGCGCAAGAAGCTCAAGACCCGTATCGCGATCCGCCGGGCCACCTACCGCCTGATCGCCGAGCAGGGATACGAGGCGACCACCGTCGAGCAGATCGCCGAGGCGGCCGAGGTGTCACCCAGCACCGTCTTCCGGTACTTCCCCACCAAGGAGGACATCGTCCTCACCGACGAGTACGACCCGGTCATGGAGGAAGCCCTGCGCGAGCGGCCCGCGGGCGAGGACCCGCTGGAGTCCCTGCGCTCCGTCCTGACCCGGGCCGTGGCCGCCCTGCTGGAGCGCGAGCCGGAGGAGACGCGGCGGCGCGCCCGGCTGATGGCGGAGGTCCCGGCCGTACGCGCCCGGATGACCGGGACGATGGCCGAGACCTCCCAGGTGCTGTCCCGCGTGCTGGCCGACCGCACCGGCCGGGCGGCGGACGACCTGGAGGTGCGGGTCTTCACCGCGGCCGTGATGGGCGCCCTCGCCGAGGCGACGGTCTACTGGGCCGAGCGCGACCAGCGGGACGATCTGGTCGCGCTCGTCCACCGCACCCTGGACACGCTCAAGGGCGGTCCGGCCTTGTAGGCGTGTCGCCCTTCCCGCAGGCCACGCCGTCCCGGTCCGGGTCGAGGCGCAGCGGGTCGTCCTTGCCGTTGACCTTCAGACGGCCGTAGTCATGGTCCGCCAGCCACGCGCAACGGGCCCTCGTCGTCGCCTTCACCGACTGCGGGAACACCGTCGGTACGCACACTCCGGCCGAGCCGTAGTGCCGGTCGCAGCCCGCGATGCGCGGGCCGACCGGGGCGGAGTCCCGTTTCTTCAGCGGCTTCTTCGGGGTGGCGGCGAGGTCGTCCGCGAAGTCGTGGACGTGCGCCGACCCCTCCGCCTCCGCCGCCATCGCCGCCGGACCGCCCAGGTGCACCCACTGGGCGAGGGACGGGATGCCGTTCGCGTCGACGGCGAAGAGCATGTACCAGCCGGGCGGGGCGAGGTTCGGGTTGCCGGTGACGTTCAGGTCGATCGTCCGGTCGTCGACCACCGACAGCGGCAGGTCCACGAACCGCTGGTTGGGGTCGGAGGAGTGGGTGACGGCGGCCGGGCGGATCAGCTCCGCCTTGGCGATCGGCCGGTCGACGGTGATCCGTTGCGTGTCGCCGTAGTTCCACCGGCCGTCGGTCACGGAAGTGATCCGCGGGCGGGCGCCCTTGAGCAGGTACGGCGGCGTGTAGACCGACACGTCGTGGTTGTACGAGCCGTTGCCGGGGTTGTCGCCGACCGCCATCACCCGGCCGTCGGGCAGCAGGAAGGCCGACGAGTGGTAACCCCGCGGGACCGGGTCGGCGGCCATGTCCGCCTGGTAGGTGTCAGTGGCCGGGTCGAAGATCGACGCCTCGTACACCGGATCGGCCCGGTCGTGCAGCGCGCCTCCGGTCTCCAGGACCTTGCCGTCGGGCAGCAGCACCGCCGAGACGTACATCTTGCCCTCGTCGCCGGTCTGCGGGCGCTTGCCGGCGCCCTGGTCGACCAGCCCCTGAGGGATCGGCGGGCCGGCGACGTAGGCCGGGTCGGGCTGCTTGAGGTCGATGATGTCGGTGAGGCGGTTGGCGGCGGGGTTGCGCTCGTTGTTGCCGCCGCCGATGGTCAGCACCCGCTGGTCCTGGGCGGGCGGCAGCAGGACGCTCGCCGACTCGTCCCGCTCGTCCTTGTTCCGCAGGCCGGGGACGTCGGTGATGGTGTTGGCGTCGTAGTCGTAGATGGAGGCACCGGTGCCCGGGGTGCCGTTGCCGAAGGTGTGGCTGCCGGAGTAGAACAGCCGCCCGTCCTGCATCAGGATCATCGACGGGTACAGGCCCCAGTAGGACCAGGTCTGCTTGACCTCGTTGACGGGCAGCCACCTGTTCTGCACGGCCGAGAACCTCTCCGCCGTCACATTGCCGGTGGAGTCCTCCTTCAGTCCGCCGAAGGAGATCACGTCACCATTGCCGAGGATCGTCGCCGACGGGTACCAGTGCCCGTCGTGCATGTCGTTCGTCTTGATGTACGTCTCCGTCACCGGGTCGAAGACGTACGAGTCCTTCAGGCCCTGGTAGCCGATCGTGCCGTCGGCCGACGGATAGCCCTTGTTGCCGCTCATCACCAGCACCCGGCCGTCGGACAGCTGCACATGGCCGGCGCAGAACATGTCCACGGGCGTGGGGATGGTCGTGAAGGAGCCGTTCGCCGGGTCGTACACGGCGGAGGTGAAGGTGCCCGCCTTGAACATCTCCGGGTCGTTGCCGGAGCCGGCGATCAGCAGCACCTTGCCGTTGTGGAGCACGACCGAGTGCATGGAGCGGACCGGGTTCCTGGTCGGCAGGACCTCCCACTTGCCCTTGGCGCACTCCTCGGCGGTGCCGGTGCACACCGGGTCGGGCGCGGGCGGGGCGACCTCCTCCATCCCGTAGTCGTCGGTGGTGACGGTGCCGGTGCCGAAGACGGACACGCCCCAGGCGATCTTGTCGGTGCCGGGCGGCACGACGGGTGTGCGCACCTCGGCGCGGGTGTAGGCACCGGCGACCGGGAGGGTCTTGAGGTCGGTCCAGTACTGCCAGCCGGCGGTCGTGTCGTGCCGGAAGAGCGTGATCGCGGTGTCCGGGGTCGTCGACTTGTACCAGAGGGACAGGTCGTACTGCCGCTCGGCGGCGACGGCCGGGGCGCATGCGTCCGACTCGGTGATCAGGGCCTTGCGGTCGCCGTCGACGCGGCGGGTCAGCTCGACCTTCATGGCGCCGGTGCCGGAACGGGCGTCGGTGGTGGTGCTGAACGTGAAGTCGTTGTCGCCCCACCCCGATCTGGACCAGCACTCGGGCATGCCGTCGTGGCCGGTCCCCGGGGTTTCGAAGCCCGGGTTCTTGATGAGGTTGATCCCGGCCGCGGCCGGCGGCTGGGCGGCCAGGAGCAGGCCGGAGGCCATGGCGCCGATCGCGAGCAGCGCCACTCTTCGCCTTCGTCGAGGGGTGGGTTTCACCGGACGTTCCTTCCCGTGCGGGCCCCACGCGCTCTGCGGGGCAGGTAGACCAGCGCCTCGGTCCCGGCGAAGCGCAGGACGAAGGTGGTCAGCAGCGCGAGGGCGGTGGCGGGCAGCACCGCCATGTGGAGCTGCCCGACGAACAGGGCGATCAGGGGGATGCGCAGGACGAGGTCGGCATTGGCGAGGAGCGTGAAGCGCCCCACACGGTCGGCCCAGTGCCGGTGGTGGCGCCGGTCGCGGAACAGGAGCACCTCGATGAGGAGGAAGTTCCAGGCGACGCCGAGCTGGTTGGCGAGGATCTCGGCGGGCAGGTAGTGCAGCCCGGCGCCGGTGAGGGCGTACAGGGCGACGAGGTTCGGGACGAAACCGGTGAGGCCGATGAGCCCGAAGGCGGCCATGCGGGCGAGCGGCGACGCGGTGCGCAGCTCGACCAGGTGGCGGAGGAACCGCAGGCCCTCCCTGGCGGTGGACTTGGACTCGCCGGCGAACCGCTCCTCGAAGACGAACGGCACCTCGGCGACCCGGGCCGGGCGGCACCGTACGGCCAGCTCCAGCAGGATCTTGTAGCCGAGCGGACGGAGTGCTTCCGCGGTCACCGCGCTGCGCCGGACGGCGAAGAACCCGCTCATGGGGTCGCTGATGCCGCGGAGGGCGCGCGGGAAGAGCCCCTTGGCGAGCCAGGTCGCCCCGCGCGACACCGCGACGCGGTAGCCGCCCGCCAGTCCGGCGCGGCTGCCGCCGGGCAGGTAGCGGCTGGCGACGACGAGGTCGGCGTCCTCCTTCTCGCCGGTGGCGACGAGGTCGGGGACGAGCGCGGGCGGGTGCTGGAGGTCGGCGTCCATGACGACGATCCAGTCCGAGGTGGCGGCCTTCAGCCCGGCGACGACGGCGCCGCCGAGGCCGTCGTCGGGGGCGTCGCGGTGGATGACGGAGACGGGGAAGGGGCAGTCCCGTGCGGCGTCGGCGATCACGGCGGGGGTGTCGTCGGTGGAGTCGTCGACGAAGACGACCTCGCACGGGAGGCGGCCGGGCACGGAGGCGGCGATCCGGCGCAACAGCTCCCGTACGTTCGCCGACTCGTTGAAGGTGGGGATGACGACGGTGACGGCACCGGGCTCGGGTACGTCGTCGGTGACCGGGGCGAGGTCCTCGGCGCCGGTGGGCTGGATGGTCAAGAGGCCTCCGCTCGGCTGATCCGGTCTCCGGTGGCCGTGTCTCCGGTGGCCGTGTCTCCGGTGATCTTCCGGATCTCGATCCGTTCCTCGCCCTCGCCGAAGGTGGCGACGGGCGTCGAGTGCTCCAGCGCCGCCTTGACGTTGGGCAGGTCACGCGCGTCGCGCCGTACGGTCGGGGAGGCGACGACGTAGTCCAGGTCCCGCCAGCCGCGGGGCATGGTCCTCGTCACCGCCGGGTCGAGGTCGGCCTTGTAGAACCAGATGGCGCCGAGCCCGGGGTCGTACCCGGCGTGGACGAGGTCGAGCCAGAGCGCGTCGTCGACCAGCACGCGCGCGTGGGCCGGGTCGGGGACCTCCCGGCCGAGCCAGGCCGCGGCGGCCCGGTAGGGGGCGTTGGCGTCGGCGGTCATGGCGGTGCGGTCGCCGTCGTACCAGCGCGGGACGACGTACACGGCGGCGGTGGCCGCGAGGAGGACGGCGGCCGCGCGGCGGAACGGGAGGAGGGCCGGGGTACGGCGGCCCTTGCGCAGCACGGCGTGGGCGACGCTCGCCGCGCCGCCGGCCAGGACCAGGGCCAGGAAGGGCAGCGCCTGGATGACGTACATGGCGGGCAGGTAGCCGGAGGGGCGCATCGCCACGAGCGCCAGGACGGCGACGGCCAGCGCGGGTCCGGCCAGCGCCCGCGCGGTGACCGACCAGCGGACGGTGACCAGGAGCAGGGCGGCGCCGGCGAGGCCGCCGAGCGGCAGGACCCGGTCGTAGTAGAGCCAGGAGCCGAGCACGCCGTTGGAGCCGGTGCCCGGTTCGAGGATGAAGCCCGAGCCGGGGCGGCTCATCTGGTAGGTGATGCCGTCCCACAGCGAGACATGTCCCTCGCCGGGCAGCAGCTCGCCCTTGAGGAGCGCGAACAGCGGGTACGAGAACCCGATCAGGGCGCAGGCGGTGATGGCGCCGGTGACGGCGAACTTGCGGGTGTCGCGGTGGCCGTGGCGCCACATGGTCACCAGCAGCGCCGGCAGGACGACGAGCATCGTCTCCTTGGTGAGGACGCCTATGGCGGCGGTGACTCCAGCCCCGACGTGGTGCCACAGATGCCGGTTGGGCGAGGCGGCGAGGCAGAACGCCAGCAGCATCCACATCACGGCGAGGTTGTCGAGGAAGATCTCCCGCTGGAGGACGACGGACAGCGGGGAGAGGCCGAACAGCACCATGGCCAGGCCCGCGGCCCAGCGCGGCAGCCACAGGCGGCGCGCCAGGACGTACAGCATCACCGCGGAGGCGGCGCTGACCAGCAGCATCGCCAGGCGCATCGAGGCGACGGTCATCGACTCGGGCGCGATCAGCGACGGTATCCAGGTGAGGGCGGCGAGCTGCATCCAGCCGAGCGGTGGATGGTCGTACCAGTAGGTGTAGTGGGCGAGGCCCCGGCCGTTCTGCACGGCCCAGGCCTGGGCGAGGTAGGTGCCCTCGTCGTCGCTGAGGGCGGGGTACTGCTGGATGTTCCAGCCCTGGACGATCAGGATCGCGGCGAGGAGCACCCCGCACAGGACCAGGTCGGGGCGGGAGCCGCGGAAGCGTACGACGGGCCGGGTGACGAGCCGTCTCTTGTCGCACGGTGCCGTGACGGTGGCGGGCTCGGGAGCCGCGGGAGCCGCGGGAGCCGCGGGGAGGGTGGCCGTCACCGGGTGGCCTCCTCACGGACGAGATGGGCACCGACGTGGCTGGTGAGCTCCCACTCGTTGCGCCCGCGCTGCTCGCGCCAGACGGCCCGGACGGCCGCGCCGGTCAGCAGCAGCTGGTAGAACGGCCCGCCGACGATGAGCTTCAGGTAGTGGACGAACCGGACCCGCAGCCCGTACTGCCGGCCGAAGTCGTGCAGTCCGACGATCTCGAAGACGAACGTCACCATCGCGGTCAGCAGGGGGAGGAAGGTGATGACGGCGACGCCGATGGGGACGTCGAGGAAGAGCGCGATCGCCACGTTGAGCGGGATGACGACGCCGGTGAACGCCTGCATGAACGGGGTCATCAGGGTGTAGCGGGCGAGCATCCGCTGCCCGAGCGTGGGCAGTTGCTTCCAGTCCTTCTTGCGGTAGACCTGGAGGAAGCCCTGGTTCCAGCGGGTGCGCTGCTTGAGCAGGCTCATCAGGGTGCCGGGCGTCTCCTCGCGGGTGACCATGTCGGCGTCGTACGCGACGACGACCTTCTTGCCGACGCTGGACAGCCGCACGCCCAGGTCGCAGTCCTCGGCGAGGCAGTTCTGGTCCCAGCCGCCGGCCTGGCGCAGGACGTCGGTGCGGACGAAGACGGTGTTGCCGCCGAGCGGGATGAAGCCCTTGGCTGCGTGCAGGTGGAGGCGTGAGCGGAACCAGAAGAAGTACTCCAGGCAGTTGCGCAGGGAGTACCAGCTGGAGTGGAAGTTGATCAGCTGGACGCCGCCCTGGACGACGTCGGCGCCGGTGGCGGTGAAGGCGTGGTCGACATGCGCGAGCAGTTCGGGGTGGACCTGGTCCTCGGCGTCGAAGACGCCGACGACGTCGCCCCGGCAGTACGGCAGGGCGGTGTTGAGGGCCTTGGGCTTGTTCTTGGCCTCATGGGTGTCGACGACGACGCGGACGCGGCCGGGGTCGCCTGCCGCGGCCCGTTCGGCGACCTCGGTGGTCTCCGGGTCGTCGTGACCGACTATCACGATGATCTCGAAGTCCCGGTGGCTGGACTCCAGCAGCCGGTCGATCGTGTGCTCCAGGACGAGCTGCTCATGGCGGGCCGGCAGCAACAGCGAGAACGACAGCCCCTGTTGCCCGTCCGGGCTCTCGAAACGGGTGGCGGCGAGCGTTTCCGGCGTACGCCAGGCGTGCATCTGCCACCACAGCGTGAAGGCGGCCATCCAGAAGAGCGCCAGTGCTATGGCGACGACGGACATGGATACGAGCATGGAAAGGTTTCCCCCCTCCGACCACGCCGCGGCGGAGCAGGTGCGCACACCGGTGGTCGCACCGGTGTCACGCCGCCGCAGTACGGTCGTTCCCCAAGAGACATGTCAGGGGCGAGTCGCGGCAGGACCCCCCTGGCCGTCGACGCCCTCGTTCGACGTCCGCACCCGCCCTCCCCAGAACGTGCGCGGAGTCTCCACTCCTTTGTCCGATGAGAATAGAGGCAGACGGTGACACTTAGGCGCTGTCCCGATAAAAACTGTGTTTTCGGCGTCAGTTGGCCAGTTTGTGCACCAGGTCGTCCGGATCCGTGGTGGGCGCGTCGCAGGTGAAGTGGCGGCAGACGTACGCGGCGGGCCGCCCGTCGACCAGGGGACGGTCCTTCAGGAGCGGGAACTCCTCGTCGCCTCCGTCCGGTGCGCCGAAGGCGACGACGGCGCCGGGCGCGGTGCCGAGCAGGGCGGTGCGGTGCAGTGCGCGGGCGGCGTCGTCGTCCGGGTGGCCGACGACGGCGACCTCGCGCGGCCCGTCGAGGAGCGCCTCGGCCACGGCCAGGCCCCAGCCGATGAACCGGGGCGCGCGCGGGCCCAGCGCCCTGACCACGCCGAGGGCGCCCTCGGCGGCGGCGCGGTGGGCCTCGGAGCCGGTGTGCGCGGCGTACGACAGCAGGGCCCCGGCGGCGGCGGTCCAGCCGGCGGGAGTGGCGTTGTCGGTGGGGTCCTGGGGGCGGCGGATCAGCTGCTCGGCGTCGTGCGCGGTGTCGTAGAGCGCGCCGCCCTCGCCGGTGAACTGGTCGAGGACGATGTCGAGGAGGAAACCGGAGAACTCCAGCCAGACTCCTTCGCCGGTCACGGCCGCCAGCGCCAGGAAACCCTCGGCGACGTCGGCGTAGTCCTCCAGCACTCCGGCGTTGGCGCCGACGTGCCCGTCCTTGGAGGTGCGGGCGAGCCGCGCCCCGGAGCCCATGTGCAGCCGTACGAGCAGGTCGGCCGCCTCGGTGGCCCGTTCGACCAGGTCGGGGCGGTCGAAGAAGGCGCCGGTCTCGGCCAGCGCGGCGATCGCGAGCCCGTTCCAGGCGGCGACGATCTTGTCGTCGCGGCCGGGACGGGGCCGCTGGTCGCGGGCGGCGAGCAGCCGCCGGCGGATCCGGTCGAGGCGCTCGGCGTCCACGACCCCGGCGCCCTGCGGCAGTTGCAGCACGGACGAGCCGTGCTCGAAGGTGCCCTCCTCGGTGACGCCGAAGTGCTGGGCGGCGTACGAGGCGTCCTCCTCGCCCAGGACCTCGCGCAGCTGCTCGGGCGTCCACACGTAGTAGGCGCCCTCGACGTGCCTGCCCGTGCCGTCGTCACTGTCGGCGTCGAGCGCGGAGGCGAACCCGCCTTCGGGGGTGCGCAGTTCCCGCACCATGAAGTCGGCGGTCTCCAGGGCGACCCGGCGGGCCAGGTCGCTGCCGGTGACCCGCCACAGGTGGGCGTACACCCGGCACAGCAGGGCGTTGTCGTACAGCATCTTCTCGAAGTGCGGCACGACCCACTCGCGGTCCACCGAGTAGCGGGCGAAGCCGCCGCCGAGCTGGTCGTAGATACCGCCCCTGGCCATCGCCTCGCACGTGTCCGCGGCCATCTGGAGGGCGCCCTCGGCGCCGGTGCGCGCGTAGTGGCGCAGCAGGAACTCGACCACCATGGACGGCGGGAACTTCGGCGCCCCGCCGAAACCGCCGTGCCGGTCGTCGTAGTCACGGGTGAGCCCCAGCAGTGCCTGGGCGAGCTCCTGCTCACCGGGCGCACCGGCCCCGCCGTAGGCGAGGGAGCGCCCCGCGAGCTCCCGCACGATGTTCCCGGCGACCTCGTCGACCTCCTCGCGCCGGTCGGCCCAGGCGACGGCGACACCCTGGAGGACCTGGTGGAACGACGGCATGCCGTGGCGGGGCGCGGGCGGGAAGTACGTACCGAAGTAGAACGGCTCGGCGTCGGGCGTCAGGAAGACGGTCATGGGCCAGCCGCCGTGGCCGGTGGCGGCCTGCACGGCCTCCATGTAGACGGCGTCGACGTCCGGGCGCTCCTCGCGGTCGACCTTCACGGGCACGAAGTGCTCGTTGACGTACGCGGCGGTCGTCTCGTCCTCGAACGACTCGTGCGCCATGACGTGGCACCAGTGGCAGGAGCTGTAACCGACACTCAGCAGCACGGGCACACCGCGCCGCCGGGCCTCCTCGAATGCCTCACCCGACCAGGGCCACCAGTCGACCGGGTTGTCGGCGTGCTGGAGGAGGTACGGGGACGTCTCATGGGCCAGTCGGTTCGGCATACCACCCATCCTGCCGGATGCGCGTACCCGATGCCTCGAGCGTCCGGAGGTTGTCCACAGCCCCTCGCGCCGATCAGCCGTGCGGCGGACACTTGTCCCCGGAGCGATCGCTTGCGGAGGGGGACGCGGATGACACGGATGCGGGAGAACCACCGGGCGGAGGCCGAGCGGCTGCTGGCCCGGGCCGTGGAGGAGGAGGTGCGGCGCTCGGGCGGCCGGGCCGACGCGGGGGTGCTGCTGGCGCGGGGCAGGGACGCACTGGACACCCTGGCGGCGAACGCCGCGGAGGAGTACGCGGCGTACACGGCGGCGCTGGACGAGGCGGAGGCGGACCGGCCGGCGCTGTCCGAGCGGCTGAGCGGGCAGGCCGTCGGGGCGCCCGGCCTGGTCACCGCGGTCGCGGCGGTGGCGGCGATCGGCGCGGACCTGGCGCTGGGCACGGCGGCGGGCACGGCGCTGGGGGCAGGGGCGGTGGTGGCGGTCGCCGGGGCGGCGGCGACCGTGCTGAAGGCGACCGCGGGGCACTGGCCGGCCGCGCACCGCCGGGCCGGGGCGCTGGGCCAGCCCGGCGGGCCGGAGCAGCTGCGGCTGCAGTGGCTGACGGCACTGGAGGTACGGGGCATCCGCCCGTTCCTGGACCAGCAGCGGATCCTGGCGGCGGCGGCCGGGACGAAACCGGAGCCGCAGGCCGCGCCGCGGTTGCGCGGGCTCGACCGCAGCGCGATCGCCCGCCGGCGCGCCGCCCTGGAGCAGTCCTACGGGCACCTGCCGGAGCCGGACGCGCCGTTCACGGGGCGGCGTGCGGAGCTGGAGCGGATCGAGCGGTGGGTGCGGGAGGCACGGGCGTCCACCGAGACGCGTCCGGTGGTCGTGGTGCTGCACGGCGAGCCCGGCGCGGGCCGCACCGCCCTGGCCGTGCGGGCGGCGCACCGGTTGCGGGACCTGTTCCGCGGGGCGTGCCTGGTGGACCTGCGGGGCGGGGGCGGCGACGAGCCTCCGCTGACGACGCGGGACGCGCTGCTGAACCTGCTGAACCGGCTGGGCGCGCCGCGTGAGCAGTTGCTGCCCCGGGACCGGTCGTCGGCGGAGCAGCAGGTGCGCAGGCTGGCCGAGGTGTACCACCAGCATCTGACCGGACTGCCGGTGACGGTGGTGCTGGACGACGCGCACGACGCCGCCCGGGTCCGCACGCTGATCCCGGAGCGCTCGGACGGCCTGGTGCTGGTCACGGCGCGCGAACCGCTGGAGCTGGGTGAGGACGTGCCGGCGTGGGTGCACCACCTGCCGGTGGGCGGGCTGGACGAGGCGGACGCCGAGGAGCTGCTGCGGGACGCCGCCGGGGGGCCGGGGGCCGGGCCGTACGACGCGGAGGGCACGGAGCGGCTGCGCGAGCTGTGCGGCGGGCTGCCGCTGGCGCTGCGGGTGGCGGGTTCGGCGATCTGTGCGCGTCCGGTGGGCGAGGTCGTGGGGCTGCTGGCCGGGCGGGAGGGCGGCCCGGTCGAGCGGGCCCTGTCGGCGTGCTACGCGGCCGAACTGGACGACGACCAGCGGCGGCTGCTGCGGCGCCTGGCGCTGGCGGGCCGGGCGTCCCTCGGCGCGGCGGCGGCCGCGGCTCTGCTGGCGGCCGGCGAGGAGGAGGGGCGGCAGCGGCTGCGGGAGCTGGCGCGGGCGGGGCTGCTGGACCAGGTGCGGGGTGACCGGTTCCGGCTGCACGACGCGGTACGGGCGTTCGCGGCGGCGCGGCTGCGCGAGGAGGAGGACGCGGACGGGATCGCGGCCGCGCAGGAACGGCTGATCCGCAACTACGCGGAGCTCGCCGACGCGGTGATCCGCATGGTCGACGGCAAGATGTCGACGCGCGCCGGCCAGGGGGCCCGCTTCGACGGACACGGCTTCGCGTCGCTGGACGCGGCGCTGCGCTGGCTGGACGACGAGTCGGCGTTCATCACGGCCGCGCTGCGGGGCGCGGAGGGCGTGAGCCGGCAGACGGTGCTGGACCTGCTGGGCGCGCTGTGCGACTACTGCCTGCTGCGCGGCGACCTGCACCGGCTGGGCGAGCTCCAGCAGCTCACGGAGGCCGTGGACCAGGGACTGCTGGTGCGGTCGGTGCAGTGGCGGACGGGTATCGCGGCGCGGCAGCTCGGGGAACTGGACACGGCGCGTACGACGCTGACGTCGGTGGTGTCGCTGTACCAGGAGGCCCACCAGGACGCGGGGGCGGCGCTGGCCCTGTGCTCGCTGGGCATCACCCTCCAGCACCAGGGCAATCTGCCGGAGGCGGCGGCGCGGCTGCGCGAGGCGCTGGCGCTCCAGGCGTCACCTGAGCTGGCGGCGGACCGGGCGTGGACGCTGCACGCCCTGGCGGCGGTGGAGCGGGACCGGGCGAACCTCGCGGAGGCGCTCGGCCTGCTCGGCACGGCGCTCGCGCTGCACCGGGAGAGCGAGTCGCTGCACGGCGAGGCGTGGGCGCACTTCCAGCTGGGCCAGGTGTGCCTGCGGATGGGGGACGTGCCGCGCGCGGAGCAGGAGCTGCGCACGGCACTGGAGCTGTACGGGCGCACGCACGACGGACGCGGCGAGGCGTGGGCGCTGACCCAGCTCGGCCGGGCCCGCCTCGTGGACGGCGACCCGGGCCCGGCGGCGGAGCAGCTGAGCACGGCCCTGGCCCGGCACCGGGACAACGAGGACGTGCGCGGCGAGGCGTGGACGCTGTACTACCTGGGCCAGGCGCTGGAGGACCGGGGCGAGACGGATGAGGCGGTACGGGAGCTGGAGCGGGCCCGCACGATGTTCTCGCGGATGCGGGACGTGTACGGCCTGGCGTGCGCCCGCCACCATTCGGGCCGCGCCACCCGCGACCAGCGCGCCGCCCGGACGGGAAACCTCCGCAACTCGGGCTTCGCCCGCCAGCTCCTGGTGGACGCCCGAGCGGATTTCCGCCGCATCGGCGTGGCCCACGGCGAGGCGTGGACGTGTCTGGAGCTGGCGGTCATCGACGCGGGCAACAGCCGCGCCCCGCAGGCGCTGGCCCTGTGCGACGAGGCGACCGCCCTGTTCGACTCGTACGGCGACCTCCGCGGCGCGGACTGGTCCCGTTTCCTGCGCTGCACCCTGCTGCCGTACGCCTCCCCGGGCGGCGTGGAGGTCGGCACGGTGGTCGCCCAGCAGGAGCTCACGGCACTGGCGGACGCCAAGCACCCGGCCCGCGACCCCCGGCTGGAGGACGCCCTGACGGCCTGGTCCCTCGTCCTGGAACGCGGCATCCGACTGGAGTCGCCCTGGCAGGCCTGGACACTCGGTCTGACCCCCGACCGCCACGCCCGCGAGGTCATGGGCGTCCCCACGGATGTCCCGGCCCGCCCTTGACCCACCCCCTCCGGACACACCCCAGCCCCGGGCGGGCCGCCACGAAGCGGGTCCTGTCACGGCCCCCGCACCGGCGCGGCCCCCGACCGGATACGGCCCCGAGCCGGACACGGCCCCGAGCCGAATACGCACGCCGAGCCGGACACGGCCCCGAGCCGAATACGCGCCCCGAGCCGAATACGCGCCCCGAGCCGGACACGGGCCCCGAGCCGCTGAATGCCCGCCGGCCCCGTCACGCGGCCACCCCGGGCCCGGCCGGGGCACGCCGCGGCTCCACGGTCACCCGGCCGGGGCACGCCGCGGCTCCACGGCCGCCCCGGTGGGCGGCCGTGGAGCCGTGACGACGATCTGGCGCGGAGTCGTTACCGCGCGCTCTTGCCTGCCTTGCCCTCGGGGCCCGCGGCCGCCGGGGCCTCGGGGGCTTCCTCGAAGTCGACTTTGCCCATGTGGCGGTTCATCGACTTCATCAGCATCCACACGCCCAGGGCCATGACCGCGAAGACGATGAAACCGAGGACGCCGGGGGTCACCTTGTTCTCGTCGAGCTCCTTGGCGGCGAGCGGGACGAGCTGGGTCAGTGCCTGGTGTGCGCTCATATCAGGCATTGTCGCGGATGCCCGCGAAGAGGTCGTCCTCGGGGAGGGAGGTATCCACCACGGACTTGGCCAGCTCGTAGTCCTCCGTCGGCCAGACCTCCTTCTGGATCTCCATCGGCACGCGGAACCAGCCGCCGTCCGGGTCGATCTGGGTCGCGTGGGCGATCAGGGCCTTGTCGCGGATCTCGAAGAAGTCCGCGCACGGAACGTGCGTGGTCAGGGTCCGCTCGGCGCGCTCGAACTCCTCCCAGCGCTTCAGCCACTCCCCGTACGGCGACTCCAGGCCGCGGGCCAGCAGTGCCTCGTGCAGGGCGACCGTGCGGGGACGGTTGAAGCCCTGGTTGTAGTACACCTTCGAGGGCTGCCAGACGGGGCCGAACTCCGACTCCGGGTACTTCTCGGCGTCCGCCGCACCGTCGAAGGCCACCATCGTGATCTTGTGGGTCATGATGTGGTCGGGGTGCGGGTAACCGCCGTTCTCGTCGTACGTGGTGATGACCTGCGGGCGGAAGGCCCGGATGGACTTCACCAGGCGGCCGGCGGCCTTGTCGACGTCCTCCAGGGCGAAGCAGCCCTGGGGCAGCGGCGGAAGCGGGTCGCCCTCGGGAAGACCCGAGTCGACGAAGCCCAGCCACTCCTGCTTGACGCCCAGGATCTCGCGGGCCTCGTCCATCTCCTTGCGGCGTACCTCGTGGATGTTCTCCTCGATGTACGGGTCACCCTGGAGCTTCGGGTTGAGGATGGAACCGCGCTCGCCTCCGGTGCAGGTCACGACCAGCACGTCCACCCCCTCGGACACATACTTGGCCATCGTCGCCGCGCCCTTGCTCGACTCGTCGTCGGGGTGGGCGTGAACGGCCATCAGTCGCAGCTGCTCAGTCAAGACTCGATCCTCATGAATTGTCACGGTCAATAGGGGCCGTCCCAAGGGGACGTCGATGCGGGGTGGCGGTCGGGCGGCGGGAGGGCGGCTTCTATAGTGACGGAATCGGTGGGCGGAAAATTCCGCCGTTCGGCCGAGGAGAGGAACGATCATGAGTGCGGTACGGGAAGGGCTGCCCGAGGGCCGGTACGGCCGCTCGGCGGACGAGCGTGCCGACCGCAAACTCAAGATCGTCGGCTCGGTGCTGGGCGTCGCTCTGCTCGCCATGGTCGGCTGGTTCGGGTACGACTACATCGCCGGGCAGCGGATCAGCGCCGAGGTGATCAAGTTCGATCTCTCGGCCGACGACCGGGTCCAGGTGCACCTGGAGGTCCGCAAGGACAGGGACGCCAAGGGCTCCTGCACGCTGCGCGCCCTCGCGGAGAACGGTGGCGAGGTGGGCCACAAGGACGTCCGGTTCGACCAGGCCGAAGAGCGGATCGACCAGGTGGTCACCGTGCGTACGACGGCCGAGGCGACGAGCGCGGAGCTGCTCGGCTGCACCTCGGAGTAGCCGCGCCACGCATCCGGTCCGTGTCCACGCCGTGACCTGCACGGACACAGATTCCGGGGCTTTCGTCCTCCCCCTTGCCCGCCGAAATTGTTAGGCTCGTGGTTTCGCCCATCCAGGAAGGCACAATCCTTCTGGGTAGGGCGATGCTTTGTATTCCCAGTACCGACGAGGAGCACCTGTGACCCAGACCAGCGAAAACGTCACCTGGCTCACCCAGGAGGCGTACAACCAGCTCAGGGCCGAGCTGGAGTACCTGTCTGGTCCCGCGCGAACCGAGATCGCCGCCAAGATCGCGGCGGCGCGCGAGGAGGGCGACCTGCGCGAGAACGGCGGGTACCACGCGGCCAAGGAGGAGCAGGGCAAGCAGGAGCTGCGCGTACGGCAGCTCACCCAGCTCCTGGAGCACGCGAAGGTGGGCGAGGCTCCCGCGGAGAGCGGCGTCGTGGCGCCCGGCATGGTGGTCACGATCGCGTTCGACGGCGACGAGGACGACACCGTGACCTTCCTGCTCGCCTCGCGCGAGTACGCGAGCTCCGACATCGAGACGTACTCCCCGCAGTCGCCGCTCGGCTCGGGCGTCAACGGCAAGAAGGTCGGCGAGGAGGCGGAGTACGAGCTGCCGAACGGCAAGAAGGCGTCCGTCACGATCCTCGACGCGAAGCCGTACTCGGGCTGAGACATCCGGCACCGGAAAGGGCCGGGCCGCGCACCGTCGGTGCGCGGCCCGGCCCTTTCGGCGTTATGCCGCCGAGCGGTACTTGCGCACCGCGAGGGTGCGGAACACCGCGATGATCAGCAGCGACCAGAGGACCGAGGCCCACACCGGGTGCTCCATGGGCCCGGCGGTGGAGTTCGAGACGCCCGGGTTGCCGAAAAGCTCCCGGCAGGCCTGCACGGTGGCGCTGAAGGGGTTCCACTCGGCGATGTGGCGCAGCCACGGTGTCATCCGGGAGGAGTCCACGAACGCGTTGGACAGGAACGTCACGGGGAAGAGCCAGATCAGCCCGCCGGACGTGGCCGCCTCGGGGGTACGTACGGAGAGGCCGATCAGCGCGCCGATCCAGGAGAACGCGTATCCGAGCAGGAGCAGCAGCGCGAAGGCGCCGAGCGCCTTGGGCACGCCCTCGTGGATGCGCCAGCCGACGAGGAGGGCCACGGCCGCGAGGACGACGACGGTGAGCGCGGTCTGTACGAGGTCGGCGAGCGTACGTCCGGTGAGGACCGCGCCGCGGGCCATGGGCAGGGACCGGAACCGGTCGATGAGGCCCTTGTGCATGTCGTCGGCGATGCCCGCGCCCGCACCCGCGGTGGCGAAGGTGACGGTCTGGGCGAAGATGCCGGCCATCAGGAAGTTGCGGTAGACGTCCGGGTCGGTGGTTCCGCCGATGTTCATCGAGCCGCCGAAGACGTAGCTGAACAGCACCACGAACATGATCGGCTGGATGAGCCCGAAAATGACCATTTCCGGGATCCGGGACATACGGATCAGGTTGCGCCGGGCGACGACGAGGGAGTCGGCCACCGACTGGGCGATGCCGCCGCGCGGCTTGGGGGCGGCGAGCCGGGGGGTGGTGTCGGACACGGCACTCACTTCGCGGCCTCCTTCCGGCCGCCCTTGCGGTCGTCCTCGGGGGTGACCGCACGGCCACCGCCCTCGTCGTCGGCCAGCTCGGCGGCGTGGCCGGTCAGCGAGATGAACACGTCGTCGAGGGTGGGGCGGCGCAGACCGATGTCGTCGATCTCGACCCCCCGGGTGTCCAGTTCGCGGATGACCTCGGCGAGCAGCTTGGCACCGCCGGTCACCGGGACGGTCAGCTTGCGGGTGTGCGTCTCGACGGCGACCTCCCCCTTGCCGAAGCCCGCGAGGACGGCGCGGGCGGGGGCGATCTGGTCGGGCTGGTGGACGACGACCTCGACGCGCTCGCCGCCGGTGCGGAGCTTGAGCTGGTCGGAGGTGCCGCGGGCGATGACCTTGCCGTGGTCGACGACGCAGATGTCGTGCGCCAGGTGGTCGGCCTCCTCCAGGTACTGCGTGGTCAGCAGCAGGGTCGTGCCGCCGGCGACCAGTTCCTGGATGACGTCCCACAGCTGCTGCCGGTTGCGCGGGTCGAGTCCGGTGGTCGGCTCGTCCATGAACATCACGGGCGGCGACACCACGAGCGCGGCGGCGAGGTCGAGGCGGCGGCGCATGCCGCCGGAGTAGGTCTTGGCGGGGCGGTCGGCGGCTTCGGCGAGGTTGAACCGCTCCAGCAGCTCGCCCGCGCGTATCTTCGCCGCCTTGCCGGACATCTGGTAGAGCTGGCCGACCATGTGGAGGTTCTCGCGGCCGGTGAGGTACTCGTCCACGGCCGCGAACTGGCCGGAGAGGCCGATGGCCCGGCGGACTTCGTTGGGGTGCTTGAGGACGTCTATGCCCGCGACGACCGCTTTGCCGCTGTCGGGCTTGAGCAGGGTGGTGAGTACGCGCACGGCGGTGGTCTTGCCGGCACCGTTGGGGCCGAGAAGCCCCAGGACGGTCCCTTCGGGGACGTCGAGGTCCACGCCGTCCAGAGCCCGTACGTCGCCGAAGGTCTTCACCAGACCTTCGGCGTGAATTGCGCCTGGCATGTGGCTTCTCCCGTTGATGGGGTGAATCGCTACCCGAAGCGTAGGGATGCCGGGCGGGGACCGCCCGGAAATTACATGACCGACCGCAGGCTAACGCGATACATCGCGACTCACAAGAGGCTCCGCCCCGGCCTCGATCCGGAGCGGGGCGTCGCCGTCAGGGCATCACCGTGTAGCCCGCCTCACGCAGGGCCGAGGCGACCTCGTCGCAGTGTTCGGGCCCCTTCGTCTCCAGGTGGAGCTCCACCTCGACCTCCGTCAGGCCCAGGCGCGGGTCGGTGCGGACGTGGCCGACGTCCAGGACGTTGGCGTCGACGACCGACAGCACGCCCAGCAGCGTCGCGAGGGCGCCCGGGCGGTCCGTGAGGCGCAGCCGGAGGCTCAGGTAGCGGCCGGCCGCCGCCATGCCGTGGCGCAGGATGCGCTGCATCAGCAGCGGGTCCACGTTCCCGCCCGACAGCACCGCCACCACCGGCCCGGTGAACGCCTCGGGCGCGCCCAGCAGCGCCGCCACCGGGCTCGCCCCGGCCGGTTCCACCACCAGCTTGGCCCGCTCCAGGCACAGCAGCAGCGCCGACGACAGCTGGTCCTCCGACACCGTGCGCACCTCGTCGACCAGCTCCTCCACGATCCCGAACGGCACGTCGCCGGGGCGCCGCACATGGATGCCGTCCGCCATCGTGGGCGCGGTGTCGATGGCCAGCGGGTGGCCCGCCGCCAGCGACGGCGGGTACGCGGCCGCCGCCTCCGCCTGCACACCGATCACCTTCACGTCCGGCCGCAGTGCCTTGACCGCCACCGCGATGCCCGCCGCGAGCCCGCCGCCGCCGACCCCGACGAGGACGGTCCGCACCTCGGGGCACTGTTCGAGGATCTCCAGCCCCACCGTGCCCTGCCCGGCGATGATGTCCCGGTGGTCGAAGGGGTGGATGAACACCGCGCCGGTGTCGTGCGCGTACTCCTGCGCCGCCGCCAGCGTCTCGTCGACCACGTGCCCGTGCAGCCGCACGTCCGCCCCGTACTCCCGCGTCGCCGCCACCTTCGGCAGCGGGGCGCCCACCGGCATGAACACCGTGGACCGCACGCCCAGCAGCGACGAGGCGAGCGCGACGCCCTGGGCGTGGTTGCCGGCCGACGCCGCGACGACCCCCGCCGCCCGCTCCTCCGGGCGCAGCCCGGAGATCCGCACGTAGGCGCCCCGCAGCTTGAACGACCCCGTCCGCTGGAGGTTCTCGCACTTGAAGTGGACCGGCGAACCCACCAGCCGCGACAGGTACCGGCTGCCCTCCATGGGGGTCACTCTGGCCACCCCGGAAAGCATCTTCTGCGCCCCGCGGACGTCGTCGAGAATGACGGGGTGTGAGGGGTGTGGCGTACCGAAGCTCATGACGCCAAGTCTCGCAGCTCATCACGTTTGTGCAGCGCTGGTACCAAGGCGCACGGGGCCGCGTACTCTGTCCCCCACCAACCGACCACCACCGCACGAGAGAGCCCCGCAGCCATGCCCACATCTCAGGACATGACGACTCCTGCGCCTGTCTCCCCGGGGACCACCCCCGAACCCCCGGGCGACCACGGTCTCCTCGATGCCCTCCAGCACCAGGTGGCCGTCTTCGCCCGGCGGGCCGAGCAGACCCGCCTCGGCGGCACCGGCCAGCTCCGCAATTCGATGGACCGCGCCGCCTACCTGCTCCTCAACCGTCTCGACCAGGAAGGCCCGATGGGCGTCAAGGCGCTGGCGGCGGGGATGGGCATCGACTCGTCCACGGTCACCCGCCAGGTCGCGCCGCTGGTCGACACCGGCCTGGTCAAGCGCACCTCGCACCCGGAGGACGGCCGTGCCGTCGTGCTCCAGCTGTCGCCGCGCGGCCAGGCCCGCCTGGAGGAGGTCCGCTCCTCGCGGCGCGAGCTGATGGCGCAGGTGACGGACGGCTGGACCGAGGCGGAACGCGAGTCGTTCTGCACCCTGCTCACCCGCTTCAACTCCGCGCTCTCCGCCCGGCAGGCCGGTCTGCCGCCGGCCGACCGGGAGACGGAGGCGGCTCCCGCCTCTTGACCCGGGCCGGGCACCTGGCCTGATATGAGGACGTGCGAGAGCAGCGGCGGCATCAGGCCACGGCGCAGCTCCACCACGCCCGGGACCGGGACTTCGAGGCGTACGTCGCGGGCGCGGCGGGCCGGCTGCTGCACGCCGCCACGCTCCTGACGACCGAGCCGCCCGGCCGCGCCCCCCGCGCGCAGGCCCTGCTGACCGCCGCCCTGGCGGCCACGTACGCCCGCTGGGACCGGTTGCGCGACGAGGACCCGTACGACCTCACCCGCCGTGAGCTGGCCGCCCGGTTCGCCCGCGCGGCCTGGCGCTTCCACCGCCCCTACGGCGGGATCCTGTCCCGGCTCACCCCACTGGAACGGCTGGTCGTCGTGGTGCGCCTGTACGAGGGCGTCGCCGAGGAGCAGACGGCGGCGCTGCTGGGGCTGCCGGCGGACCGGGTGCGGGCGACGTGCACGCGCGCGGTCACCGTCCTGCGGAGGGGGCCGTGAGGGACCGCAAGGAGGACGAGGTCCGTCGCCTGCTCGACGCCCCGGCGCACGTCCAGGTCCCGCCGGACCTGCTGCCCCGCGCGGTGAGCCGCGGCACGCGCGCGCTGCGCCGTGCGCGGTGGCTGCGCCGTGTGCTGTGGGTGCTGCTCACGGTGGCGGCGGTCGCGTTCGCGCTGTGGGCGTCGGTCGCGGAGCCGTGGCGGGCGCCGCCGGCGGACGTCACGCCACCGTTCGAGGGCTGGTGACGTGACGTGACGCGGCCGGTGGGCTCAGCCCAGCGCCTGGCGCAGGTCCTCCAGCAGGTCGTCCGCGTTCTCGATGCCGACCGACAGGCGCACCAGGTCCGCCGGGACCTCCAGCAGCGAACCGGCGACGCTCGCGTGCGTCATCCGGCCCGGGTGCTCGATGAGCGACTCCACGCCGCCCAGGGACTCGCCCAGCGTGAAGAGCTTGGCGCGGTTGCAGACCTCGACGGCCGCCTCCTCGCCGCCCTGGACGCGGAAGGAGATCATGCCGCCGAAGCTGCGCATCTGCTTGGCGGCGACCTCGTGCCCCGGGTGCTCGGGCAGGCCCGGGTAGAGGACCTGGGTGACCTTCGGGTGCTGCTGGAGCATCTCGGCGACGCGGGTGGCGTTCTCGCTGTGCCGGTCCATGCGGACGGCCAGCGTCTTGATGCCGCGCAGCACGATCCACGAGTCGAACGGCCCGGCGACCGCGCCCATCGCGTTCTGGTGGTACGCCAGCTCCTCGCCCAGCGTCTCGTCGGCCGTCACCAGCGCGCCGCCGACGACGTCGGAGTGGCCGCCCATGTACTTGGTCAGCGAGTGCACGACCACGTCCGCCCCGAGCGCCAGAGGCTGCTGGAGGTAGGGGCTGGCGAAGGTGTTGTCGACGACGAGCCTGACGCCCGCCGTGCGGGCGACCTCCGCGAGAGCCGCGATGTCGGTGATGCCGAGCAGCGGGTTCGACGGCGTCTCCACCCAGATCGCCTTCGTCCGGTCGGTGATCGCGTCCCGTACCGCCGCCGGGTCGGAGGTGTCGGCGACCGACCACTCCACGCCCCACCGTGCGACGACCTTCGCGAAGAGGCGGAACGTGCCGCCGTACGCGTCGTTCGGGATGACCACGTGGTCGCCGGGGGCGAGGAGGGCGCGCAGCAGGCAGTCCTCGGCGGCGAGGCCGGAGGCGAAGGCGAGGCCGCGCCGGCCGCCCTCCAGGGCCGCGAGGTTCTCCTCCAGGGCCGTGCGCGTCGGGTTGGCGCTGCGGCTGTACTCGTAGCCGCCGCGCAGGCCGCCCACACCGTCCTGCTTGTAGGTGGACACCTGGTAGATGGGCGGGACGACCGCGCCGGTCAGCGGGTCGGCGGTGTTGCCCGCGTGGATGGCGCGGGTCTCGAAGTTCTGGTGGGTGTGCTCGTCGCTCATGAGCCCCGAGGGTAGTCGCGGGCGGCTGTATGCACCGGACGCGTCCGGGACAATGGCCGTATGGAGATTCTCTGGTTCCTGTTGGCGATGGGCATGATCGCCATGGTCGTCGCGCCCTGGCTGAGGCGCCGCCGCACCGGTGGCGGTATCCGTCTGGTCGCACCCGGTTCGCCGGACGCCGCCGACCCGAGCGCGTACGGGTTCGTACGCCAGGAGCAGCTCGACGTACGGATGCCGGGGCCGGACCAGGACCTCCTCGACGTACTGGAAGTGGTGCAGGGCACGCAGGACTGGCGGGCCGCGTCGCAGCTGCTGGCGGGCACCGACAAGGACGGCGAGGTGCGCTGGCAGCGGGTGCAGGCGTTCGCGGGCGCCGCGTCACTGGAGCTGGCCCGGCAGCCGGGCACGGGAGGGGCGTGGCTGCGGGCGTGGCGCGCGGAGAAGCCCAAGGACCCGGGCGGGGCCGAGGTGCACGCCGAGTTCCTGGTGCAGCAGGCGTGGCGGTCGTCGGCGGCGGGCACGGACGACTTCCGGATCATCCTGGAGGAGGCGCGCACGGTCTGCGAGGAGGCCGCGCTGCTGGCACCCGGCGACCCGGTTCCGTACATCACCGAGCTGGCCGTCGCGCGCGGTCTCGGATACACCCACGAGCAGTTCGACCAGGTCTGGGCGAAGATCATCGACCGGGCGCCGCAGCACATGGGCGCTCACCTGGCGGCCCTGCACTTCTGGTGCGAGAAGTGGCACGGTTCCCGGCAGGACGCGGACCGGTTCGCCACGGCGGCCGCCGCGCGCGCCCCGCAGGGCTCGCTGCTCGCCGCGCTGCCGCTGTTCGCGGTCTTCGAGCACCTGCCGGAGGTGGCGCTGGTCCAGGACTTCTACGGAACCGAGGTGGTGTCGAGGGCCATGGAGGGCGCGCTGTACGCGGTGCACTCGGCCCGCCCGGACGACCCCATGCTGGCGCACGTCCGCCACCTGCTGATCCACTTCCTGGTACGGGCGGAACGCTGGTCGGAGGCCATGCACCAGCTGGTCCACGTGGACGGCCACATCGGCGCGCTCCCGTGGACGCTGAGCGAGGACCCGGCGGCGGAGTACGCGGTCTACCGGGCACTGGCGGTCGCCGGCTACGAGGCGAACGGCGGCAGCCCGGCGACGCTCCCCCACTGACCCCGCGGCGCTCCGGCCCCGGCGCGGAATTCCGGCCGGCACCGGAGCGTTGTCCCGGTGCCGCCCCGGCGTCCCCGCGACAAGGAGACCGAGTCATGCTGTTCGGCCGCACCCCCGTGCTCCCCACCCCCGACCAGGCCCTGCGCGGCCGCCCGGAGCCCGGGTTCACCGTGCCCTCCCGCCACACCGTCCTCGGCAACCCCCTCGAAGGCCCGTACCCGGCCGGCCTGGAGGTCGCGGACTTCGCCCTGGGCTGTTTCTGGGGCGCCGAGCGGAAGTTCTGGCAGACCGACGGCGTGTGGACGACCCTCGTCGGCTACCAGGGCGGCTACACGCGCAACCCCTCGTACGAGGAGGTCTGCTCGGGCATGACGGGTCACACGGAGGTCGTCCGCGTGGTCTTCGACCCGTCCGTGGTCTCCTACGCCGCACTCCTGAAGCTCTTCTGGGAGTCCCACGACCCCACCCAGGGCTTCCGCCAGGGCAATGACGTCGGCACCCAGTACCGCTCGGCGATCTACACGCACTCCCCCGCCCAGGCGCAGACCGCCCAGTCCTCCCGCGACGCCTACCAGCAGGTGCTGACCGGATCCGGGTACGGGGCGATCACCACGGAGATCCTCCCCGCCGACGACCGCCCCTTCTACCCGGCCGAGGCCTACCACCAGCAGTACCTGGACAAGAACCCGGGCGGTTACTGCGGCATCGGCGGTACGGGCGTGAGCTGCCCGATCGGGGTCGCCAAGGCGGATGGCTGACCAGCCGCGCACCGCCCGCCACCGGCTGATCGAAGGACCCTGGGGCATCTGGATGTCCAGCCCGAGGGCCTGGCGGCGGCCCTCCTCCTATGGACCGAGCAGGAGTTCCAGCTCCCGCCCCACCTCGTCGCCGCGGGTTTCGACCGCCGCGCCGGCCGTTACGTCTACCGGTGGCCCTGACCGGCAAATATTCGGTGGAGCGGCGGCAGGCCCGCCCCTACACTCGGGCGCATGGGTGCGTACTACTTCTTTCTCTGATTCCGGGCGCGGACGCGTAGGCGTCCTGCCGTGCCCCGTCCTTCACCGAACCCGGACATCAGGGAAAGACCCATGTGCGATCGCGCCCACACCTCTTCTCAACTCACGCTCAAGGACGTTTCCAAGGCCTACGGGGACAGGTCCGTCCTCGATGGCGTCACGTTCGCCGTCCGTCCCGGCGAGAGGATCGGCGTCATCGGCGAGAACGGCTCCGGCAAGTCCACGCTGCTGCGGCTGATCGCCGGGGCCGACGCCCCCGACAGCGGTGAGGTGACCGTCCGCTTCCCCGGCGGGGTGGCCCATCTGGCGCAGACGCTGGAGCTGGACCCGTCCGCGACCGTGCAGGACGCCGTCGACGCCTCGCTCGCCGAGCTGCGGGAGACGGAGCGGCGGCTGCGGGCGGCCGAGGCGACCCTCGGGGACGCTTCGGAAGCCGAACTGGCCGCGTACGGCGAGCTGTTGAGCGCGTACGAGGACCGCGGCGGTTACCGGGCCGACGCCCGGGTCGACGCCGCCCTGCACGGGCTGGGCGTCGGGCACATCGGCCGGGCGCGGCGGCTCGGGTCGCTGTCCGGCGGCGAGCAGTCGCGGCTGGCCCTGGCCTGCGCGCTGGCCTCGGGCGCGGAGCTGCTGCTGCTCGACGAGCCGACCAACCACCTCGACCGGCAGGCGACCGGCTGGCTGGAGGAGCGGCTGCGGGCGCACCGCGGCACGGTGCTGGCCGTGACGCACGACCGGGCGTTCCTGGAGGCGGTCGCGACCGCGATCCTGGAGGTCGACCGGGACACCCGGGCGGTGACCCGGTACGGGGACGGCTGGGCCGGTTACCGGGCGGCCAAGGCCGCGGCCCGCCGCCGCTGGGAGCTGGACCACCAGGCCTGGCTGGACGACCTGGCGGACACGGAGGCCCTGGTCGCGGCGGCCGGGCAGCGGCTGGCCGCCTCGGGCGGGGACCCGCGCGAGGGCTTCGGCAAGCACCGGCGCTCGCACGAGGCGAAGCTGTCCGGTCGGGTCAGGGCGGCGCGGCAGCGGCTGGATCGGCTGCGGCGGGAGCCGGTTCCGGCGCCCCCCGAGCCGTTGCGGTTCACGCCCCGGCTGACGGCCGCGCCGGGAACGGCCGACGTGGCCGTGGAGCTGGACGGCGTGGTCGTCGGGGACCGGCTGCGGGTGGCGGACCTGACCGTCGGGGCGGGCGGCCGGCTGCTGGTGACCGGCCCGAACGGTGCCGGGAAGACGACCCTGCTGCGGGTGATCGCCGGTGACCTGCGCCCCGACGAGGGCTCCGTGCACCGCCCGGCCCGGGTGGGCTACCTCCCGCAGGAGCTGCCCGCGCGCCCGCCCTGCCGCCCGCTGCTGGCGGCGTACGCGGCCGGGCGCCCGGGTGTGCCGGAGGACCACGCGGAGGAGCTGCTGGCGCTCGGGCTGTTCCGGGAGGAAGACCTGCCGGTTCCGGTGGACGCCCTGTCGGTGGGCCAGCGGCGGCGCCTGGAGCTGGCCCGCCTGATGACGCGCCCCGTCGGCCTCCTCGTACTGGACGAGCCGACGAACCATGTGGCGCTCGGCCTGGTCGAGGAGCTGGAGGCGGCGATGGAGGCGTACGCGGGGGCGGTCGTCGTGGTCTCGCACGACCGCCGCTTCCGCAGCGCCTTCGCGGGCGAGCGACTGGAACTGCGCGCGGGACTGGTCGCGTGACTGCCCTTCAGGCGCCGGTCCCGGGCCTGATCACGCGTCAGGCCCGGGCCGCCCGCAGCATCGCGGCCGTCGCCGCCGGGTCGTAGTCCGGGGCGACGCCGTCGACGAGCAGGATGTCGCCGTCCATGTGGCGGGTGCGCAGGGGGATGAGCCGCTGGTAGGCGTCGGAGTCGTACCAGTCGCGCGCGTGGTCCATCGACGGGAAGCCGATGATCACGAGCGCGGTGGTCCACTCCCCTTCGCGTACCTCCATGGCCGGTGCGCCGTGGACGAGGAAGCGGCCGCCGAAGGGGTCGAGGGTGCCCTGGATGCGCTCCATGTAGGCGAAGATGTCGTCGTCGAGCCGGGCCGGGGGCTTCAGGTTGCCGATGGCGTAGGCGGGCATGGGCTCCTCCTCGGGTGGGGATGACCCCATGCTCCCCGGGGGTGCCGTCCGGGGTCGATTACCCCGGGCGTCATGGACGGCGCCGGATCGTCGCGGCGCCGATGACGAAGCGGTACCCGGACGTCGCTCCTGAGCGTGCGCCCGTGGACGACGAAGGCGGCGGCCTCCGTCAGGAGAACCGCCGCCCGCCGTCGATTCGGTGGATCAGACCGCCGAGCCGGCCTTCCACTCCGCCCAGCTCATGTTCCAGCCGTTGAGGCCGTTGTCCGGGGCGATGGTCTTGTCCTTGGAGTTTTTGACGACGACCACGTCACCGACGATCGAGTTGTCGTAGAACCACGCACCGGGCTGGTTCGGGTCGTCGGCGCCCTTGGCGTCGTTGAGGCCCACGCAGCCGTGGCTGGTGTTGACCTTGCCGAAGATCGAGTCGGAGCCCCAGTAGTTGCCGTGGATGAAGGTGCCCGACGTGGACAGCCGCATGGCGTGCGGCACGTCCTTGATGTCGTACTCGCCCTTGCCGTCCTTCTTGGTGAAGCCGACCGTCGAACCGTCCATCCGGGTCTCCTTGAACTTCTCGGAGATGACCATCTGGCCGTTGTAGGTCGGGTTCTCGGGGGCGCCGGCGGAGATCGGGATGGTCTTGATCGTCTTGCCGTCCTGGGTGACCGTCATGGTCTTGGCGGCGGCGTCGACGGTGGAGACCTGGTTGCGGCCGATGGTGAAGGTGACGGTCTTCTGCTGGACGCCGTAGACGCCGTCGGAGCCCTCGACACCGTCGAGGTTCAGCTTCAGCGTGACCTTGGAGCCCTCGGCCCAGTAGTTCTCGGGGCGGAAGTCGAGGCGCTGGGAGTTGAACCAGTGCCCGACGACCTCCTGGCCGCTGCTGGAGGACACGGAGATGCCGGACTGGACGGCCTTCTTGTCCGTGATCGGCTTGTTGAAGTTGATGGAGACGGGCATGCCGACGCCGACCGTGGAGCCGTCCTCGGGGGTGTAGTTCCCGATGAAGCTGTTCTCCTTGGACACGGTGGTGAAGGAGGAGTTCTCGTGGGCCTCCCGGCCCTCGGAGTCCTTGGCCGTGACGGCGATCTTGTAGGTGGTGGCCCGTTCCAGCTGCTCGCTGGGCTTCCAGCTCTTGCTGTCGGCGGCCATCTCGCCCTTGACGGTCTTGCCGTCCGGGGACGTCATGGTCACCTGGGTGAGCGTGCCCTCGCTGACGGTGACCTTGGCGTCGTCGTTGATGCCGGCGTTCTGCGCGCCGTTCTTGGGCGAGATCGTTATTCGGGCCTGCGAGGCGTCCTTCGCGGCCGCCGCGTCGACCTGGGACTGTGACGTCTTGGAGCTTTCGGAGGCGTCGGCCTTGTCCTCGCCGCCGCTGCAGCCGGTGAGCACCAGTACGCCGCCGAGCAGTGCGGACGCAGCCGTCAGGCTCTTGCGCCGCTTGCTGTCCGTCATCACACGCTTCTCCATCGTCGCCGAATCCCTGCCAACTGTCTCAACAACACCCATAACAACCCGTCCGGTTCCCCATCAGGCATGGATGTGGGGAACACCACTGATCGACGCACCCCGGAGAGCCGCCGGTTCCCGATCTTCCCGAGGTATACGGACACGCGTGAAACGGGGCCCGGACGCGCCTGCCGGGCGGCGGCCCGGGCCCCCGAGCGTGTCACAGGTCACACGCTACGGTCGTACGTCGTCGAGGTGGTCCTCATCATCCTCCTCGTCCAGGTCCCACATGTCCGCGCCGGGGTCGTAGTCCACCTGCTCGCTGGTCCACGACGCCTGGGCGAGCTCGACGCCCGGCACCTGACCGACCAGGTCGACCGGCTCGACGAGGTATGCGAGAGCTTCCGCTTCGTCTTCTCGTACCGCGGACCGGGCGTGTGTACGCTCCTCGTCCGCCATGAATTCGTCGGCTTCCACGCGCTCGAGGGCGGCTCCGGTGAGTTGAGCGTTGTCCGTCACTTCCAGCAGCAGTTCCACCCGAAGGCGCACATACCGTGATGTCTCAGCAGGGCTCATATGACGGAGCGTAAGCTGCCGGGACCCACGACTTTCCTGCGACCCGCTGTGTTCATTAGCATCGGCGCACCCACCAATTCTCGGTTCCGCAAGGGGATCTGAATCTGTGTCCGTCGCACGTCGACCGCTGCTGACCGCCACCGCCGCCGGGACCCTGCTCGGTGCGCTGTGGTTCGTCCCTTCGGCCAACGCCACCGTGGAACAGCCACCCGCGGAGCGGCACGAAACGAGAACGGCCGCCGCCTCGTCCGCGAAGAGCCCGGAGCTCGCGCTCGCCGACACGGGGAGCGTGGACACCACCCCGTACCTGATCGGGGGCGCGGCCTTCCTGGGCATCGGTACGGGGCTGGTGGCCTTCGCCGTACGCCGCGGGGCGCACACCGTCCTCTGACGGTGCGCGCCCCGCGCACAACGGTGGTCAGGCCAGCGGGCCGGTGACCTTCTCGACGGCCTCGACGAGCTTGCCCTCGCGTACGAAGGCGTCGGCGGCCTCCAGGTCGGGGGCGAGGAAACGATCCGGCCCGGGACCCTGGACGCCCGCCGCGCGCAGCGCCTCGACGGCGGCGCGGGAGGCGGGCGCCGGGGTGAGCCCCTCACGCAGCTCGATGGCGCGGGTCGCGGCGTACAGCTCGACGGCGATGATCCGGCCGAGGTTGCCGACGGCGGTGCGCAGCTTGCGGGCGGCCGACCAGCCCATGGAGACGTGGTCCTCCTGCATGGCGGAGGACGGGATGGAGTCGGCGGAGGCCGGGACGGCGAGTCGCTTCAGCTCGCTGACCAGGGCGGCCTGCGTGTACTGGGCGATCATCAGGCCCGAGTCGACGCCCGCGTCGAAGGCGAGGAACGGCGGCAGGCCGTGGGAGCGGTTCTTGTCGAGCAGCCGGTCGGTGCGCCGTTCGGCGATGGAGCCGAGGTCGGCGGCGGCGATGGCGAGGAAGTCCAGGACGTAGGCGACGGGCGCGCCGTGGAAGTTGCCGTTGGACTCGACGCGGCCGTCGGGCAGGACGACCGGGTTGTCGACGGCGGAGGCGAGCTCGCGCTCGGCGACGAGGCGGGCGTGGGCCATGGTGTCGCGGCCCGCGCCGGCGACCTGGGGCGCGCAGCGTACGGAGTAGGCGTCCTGGACGCGCGGGGCCTCGTCCTGCTGGAAGTGACCGGTGAGACCGGAGCCCTTGAGGACGGCGAGCATGTTCGCGGCGGCGGCGCCCTGACCGGGGTGCGGGCGGATGGCGTGCAGCTCGGGCGCGAGGACCTTCTCCGTACCGAGGAGCGCCTCCAGCGACAGGGCGGCGGTGATGTCGGCGGACTTGTAGAGCTTGTCCAGGTCCGCGAGGGCCATGATCAGCATGCCGAGCATGCCGTCGGTGCCGTTGAGGAGGGCGAGGCCCTCCTTCTCGCGCAGTTCGACGGGCTCGATGCCGTGCTCGGCGAGGAGCTCGCCGGCGGGGCGGACACGGCCGTCGGGGCCTTCGGCGTCGCCCTCGCCCATCAGGGTGAGCGCGCAGTGGCTGAGCGGCGCGAGGTCGCCGGAGCAGCCGAGGGAGCCGTACTCGTGGACGACCGGGGTGATCCCGGCGTTGAGCACGTCGGCCATGGTCCGGGCGACCTGGGGGCGGACGCCGGTGCGGCCGGAGCAGACGGTCTTCAGCCGCAGGAACATCAGCGCGCGGACGACCTCGCGCTCGACGGGCGCGCCCATGCCGGCGGCGTGCGACCGCACGATGTTGCGCTGGAGCTGGGCGCGCAGCTCGGGGCTGATGTGCCGGGTGGCCAGCGCTCCGAAGCCGGTCGACACGCCGTAGACGGGTTCGGGCTTGGCGGCGAGGGCGTCGACGATCTCACGGGCCTTGGCGAGCGCGGCGAGCGCCTCCGGGGAGAGCTCGACACGGGCGTTGCCGCGGGCCACGGCGATGACGTCCTGGGCGGTGGTACCGGACGTCCCCACCACGACTGTGTGCATATCCATATTCAGCAGCGTACGGACTGAATCCCAACGTGTCACTACCTCGCCCGACAAGAGCCCCTTACGCCCCGGGAGCCCCCTCCGCCCCAGCGCCCGGCTCCTCCCCGGCTGCCGGACCACCCGGAGCACCCGGAGCACCCGGGCCACCCGGACCACCCGGGCCACCAGCGTCCGGCGGAGCCGGGAGGGGCCCCAGGGCGGCCGCGTCCGGAGGGGCGTCGCGGAAGCTGCGACGGTCGCGGGAAGGGGCCGGGGGGTGGTCCGCCAGGGCGATGACCGTGCCGTCACGGCCGGCCACCACCGGCTTGGGCGACCGTGCCGCCTTGGCCCGGTACTGGGCCGCGTCCGCCAGCCGGAACAGGCGCCGCGCCGACTGCACCGGGCCGATCGGGTCACCGGTCGACGCCACCCCGCACGCCACGCCCTCACCCAGCTCCAGGTCGCCGGCGCGTACGCACAGCTCGTCGGCGGCGGCCACCACCTCGTCCGCCTGCGGCCCCACCGACACCAGGCAGAACTCGTCCCCGCCGAGCCGCGCCGCCAGCGCGCCGGGCAGCATCGCCCCGCAGTACGACAGGACCGAGCCGAACCGCTCCAGCAGCCGGTCCCCCACCGCGTGCCCGTGCGTGTCGTTGACGCGCTTGAGGCCGTTCAGGTCGCAGACCACCAGGCTGACCACCGTCCCGTCCGCCAGGAAGCGCTCCACGGCCTCGTCCAGCCGCATGTCCACCGCCCGCCGGTTGGCGAGACCCGTCAGCGGATCCGTGAAGGCCAGCCTGCGGACCTCCTCCAGCCGCTCGGTCTGTGCGATCCCGGCCGCGACGACCGACGCGAGGACGGTGGCGAAGTCGGCGTCGTGGCGGTCGAAGAGCGGCGCCCCGACCGGCCGGGCCACGTACAGCTCGCCCCACGCGCGCCCGTGCATCACTATCGGCGCGACCACGCAGCAGCCCCGCCCGCGCCGCCGCAGCGCGGCCACCCTGCCGCGCAGCGCCGCGTACGCCGGGCCTCCGGGCACCTCATGCCCCTCGGCCGTCTCCACCCAGGCGTTCGGCTCGCCGCCGCCCGCCCACCGCTCGTGCAGGAACTCGGTGATCTCGGAGAACTGGTGGACCGGGTACGTCTCGGAGTCCGGGAACTCCTCCTCGTCCGGCGCCCGCGCTCCCGCGTTCACCAGCACCTTCAGCCGGCCGAGGTCGCGCTCCCACATCGAGAGCGCGGCGAACGTCCCGCCGAGCGCGTCCCGTGCGCCCAGCGCGGCCGCCCGCCAGGTCTCGCGCGGAGTGTGCGCCGACGCCATGGCCTGCGCGAGCGCCACGACAGCGCGTAGCCGGACATCCTCACCCATTCCTCAAGCTTAGGGAGGATGACCGACTTTTCACTCCCCGGGCCACTCCGGCCTCCGCTTCTCGTTGAACGCCGCGACGCCCTCGGCCCGGTCGCCCGAGAAGGCCACCGACCGCCACGCCGCGTCCTCGACCTCCAGGCCCGCCCGCAGGTCCAGGCCCTGCCCCAGCCGCATGGCGCGCTTGGCGGCGCGCAGCCCGACCGGCGAGTTGGCGGCGATCCGGCCGGCCAGCTCCAGGGCGCCCACACGGGCGTCGTCCACCAGCTGGTCGACGAGCCCCAGCGACACCGCCTCGGCCGCCGCCACGCGCCGCGCCGTGAACACCAGCTCCGCCGCCCGCGCGGCCCCCACCCGGCGCGGCAGCAGCTGCGTACCCCCGCCCCCCGGGATGACGCCCACCGACACCTCGGGCAGCCCGACGACCGCTGTCGCGTCCACCACGATCAGGTCGCAGGCGAGCGCGAGCTCGAACCCGCCGCCCAGGGCGAAGCCGTGCACGGCGGCGACGGTCGGCATCGGCAGCTCCAGCACGCCGGTGTACGCGCCGCGCGCCACCGGCCGCTGGCGCACCAGCTCGGCGTCGCTCAGCGAATTGCGCTCCTTGAGGTCGGCACCCACGCAGAACGCCTTGTCGTTCGAGGAGGTGAGCACCGTCACGCGCACCGACGGATCGGCCGCCAGCGCGTCACAGGCGGCGCCGATGGAGCGGGCCATCTCCGTGGAGACGGCGTTCATGGCCTTGGGCCGGTCGAGCACCAGCTCGGCGACATGGTCGTGGTGACGAACGGCGACGAATTCACCGAAGCGCTGCTCGGACATGCGTGACACACCCTCCCGGTTAACGAACGTTAGCGACCGCTAACCGGGGATCTTAGGCTCCCGCCGCGTGAGCAGCCAGGGCTCGATCACCCCGAGACCGCGCACCGGCCGCTGCCACATGGGCTGGAGAGCGAAGCGATACTTCGACAAGGCAGCGGGCGCCTCGCCCTCCTTCTCCGCCCGGGCGATCTCCTCGGCGACCTGGGACTCCGACACCGGCGCCTCACCCGTGCGCGACAGCTCCTTGGCGAACGCCCCGTCGACCAGGACCGCGTCCTTGGGCGCTATCGAGGTGAGCCGGCTCGCCAGGTTCACCGTCGTACCGAAGACGTCGCCCATCCGGGTCGTGACGGTGCCGAAGGCGATGCCGACGCGCAGCGCGGGCATCGTCTCGTCGTGGGTGAGCGTCTCGATGAGCCGGAGCGCGATCTCCGCGGCCGTGCCGGCGTCGTCGGCCGCGTACAGCACCTCGTCACCGAGCGTCTTGATCAGCCGCCCGCCGTGCGCGGCGACCAGGTCGGCCGAGGTGGTCTCGAACGCCTCGACGAGCTCGCCCAGCTCCTCCTCCTCCAGCCGCCGGGTGAGCCGGGTGAAGCCGACGAGGTCCGCGAAGCCGACCGCGAGGCGCCGGTCCACCATCTCCTCGTCGTCGGCGGCCTGGACCACCCGCCCGGTCGCCGCCGCGAGCTGGCGTCGCCACACGTACACCAGGAACTCCTGGAGCTCCGGCAGCAACAGCTCCACCAGGGGATACGTCACTTCCGTACGCGTCATCCCGGGTTCGGGCGGCTCGGTGAGGCCCTCCAGGAACGAGTCGATCTGCCATTCGGCCAGCCGGGCGGTGGTCTGGCCGGTGGACCGGGCCACCTGCACCGCCATCGGCTCGCTCAGCAGCCCCGCCTCGACCAGACCGGCCAGCCGGCGCAGCGCCAGCACGTCCGCCTCCGTCAGCGCCTTGGCCTGCCCGATGTCGGCGAAGCCCATCGCCCGCCAGAACCGGGAGGCCAGGTCCATGGAGACACCGGCGGTGCGGGCCGCCTGGAAGGGGGTGTAGCGGCGCTCGGCACCGAGGATCAGCTGCTCCAGGCGGATGGCCAGGGGGTCGTCGGTCGGCTCCGCCGTGTGGTCGACGACATGGTGGGGGGTGGGGTACTCCGCCCCGCTCGGCGTCCCGCCGGGCTCCGCCCCACCGGGCTCCGCCCCGCTCGGCTCCGCCCCGTTCGGCCCGGACCCGGACCCGCCCGAGTTCGCGTCGTCGACGGTCACCGGCCGCCTCCTGCCCGTTCCCTGCGCACTGTCCTGCCGATCTGTAGCTGGATCGTCGTCAACGATACGGCAGGTGTGCCCTGGCTCACGTCCCCGCGGCCGAGCGGGTCAGTCCACCGGGCGCAGATGCACGATGTCTCCCGCGCCCACGGCCTCCCTCTCTCCGCCGGGCGGCGCCACCACCAGCCGGCCGTCGCCGTCGATGGCGACCGCCTCCCCGGTGAGGGTGCGGTCGCCGGGCAGCTCGGCGCGGACGGTACGGCCGAGGGTCGCGCAGCCCGCCGCGTACGCCTCCGCCAGTCCGCACGCCGCCGGGTCGCCGCCGGCGGCGGTCCACCGGCCGTACCACTGCTCCAGCGAGCGGAGCAGGGCGCGCAGCAGCGTGTCGCGGTCGGTGGAGATCGCGTCCGCGAGGAGCAGGGAGCCGGCCGTGGGCACGGGCAGCTCCTCCTTGTGGAGCGTGACGTTGAGCCCGAGCCCGACGACGATTCCGTCGTCACCGGCCCGCTCGGCGAGGATGCCGCCCGCCTTCCGCTCCTCCCCCGCCACCTTCACCATCAGGTCGTTGGGCCACTTCAGTGCCAGGTCGGCACCGGCGGCGCGGGCCAGGCCGGTGGCGGCGGCGACGCCGGTGAGCAGCGGCAGCCAGGCGAGGCGGGCGACGGGGACGTCCGGCTTGAGCAGGACGGAGAAGAACAGGCCCGAGCGGGCGGGCGCGGACCAGGTGCGGTCCAGTCGGCCGCGCCCCGCGGTCTGCTCCTCGGCGACCAGCACGGCGCCCTCGGGGAGGCCGGCGGCGCGGGCGGCCAGGTCGGAGTTGGTCGAGCCGGTGGCGGGCACGATGTCGAGGGAGGTCCACAGCCCGCCGGGCCGGACGAGGGCGCGGCGCAGGGAGGCGGCGTTGAGCGGCGGTCGTTCGAGGTCGGACCAGGGGCTCCCTGGACCAAGTGAGGGCGTCATGCAAGTCAGCGTAGGTGTGGTAAACACCGCACTGCCGAAGGCCATGCCCGCCGATACGCTACGGATCAGTAGCCAACGATCCCGTGACCAGCCAGGGAGCCGCATCCCGATGTCCGAGCCGGCCAAGCCCCAAGAGCCCCAGAAGATCGACATCCATACGACCGCGGGCAAGCTCGCGGATCTGCAGCGCCGTATCGACGAGGCGACGCACGCGGGCTCCGAGCGCGCCGTCGAGAAGCAGCACGCGAAGGGCAAGCTGACGGCCCGCGAGCGGATCGCCCTGCTGCTGGACGAGGATTCCTTCGTCGAGCTGGACGAGTTCGCCCGGCACCGCTCCACCAGCTTCGGCCTGGAGAAGAACCGCCCGTACGGAGACGGTGTCGTCACCGGGTACGGAACGGTCGACGGCCGCCCGGTGGCGGTGTTCTCGCAGGACTTCACCGTCTTCGGCGGGGCCCTCGGCGAAGTGTTCGGGCAGAAGATCATCAAGGTGATGGACTTCGCCCTGAAGACCGGCTGCCCGGTCATCGGCATCAACGACTCCGGTGGCGCCCGTATCCAGGAGGGCGTCATGGCCCTCGGCATGTACGGCGAGATCTTCCGCCGCAACACCCATGCCTCGGGCGTGATTCCGCAGATCAGCCTGGTCGTCGGCCCGTGCGCGGGCGGCGCGGTCTACTCCCCGGCGATCACCGACTTCACGGTGATGGTCGACCAGACCTCGCACATGTTCATCACCGGCCCCGACGTCATCAAGACCGTGACGGGCGAGGACGTCGGCTTCGAGGAACTGGGCGGCGCCCGGACGCACAACACCACGTCCGGTGTGGCGCACCACATGGCGGGTGACGAGAAGGACGCCATCGAGTACGTCAAGTCCCTGCTGTCGTACCTGCCGTCGAACAACCTCTCCGAGGCGCCCGCCTTCCCGGAGGAGGCGGACCTTCAGCTGAGCGACGAGGACCGCGAGCTGGACGTCCTCATCCCGGACTCGGCGAACCAGCCGTACGACATGCACACCGTCATCGAGCACGTGCTGGACGACGGTGAATTCCTGGAGACCCAGGGCATGTTCGCCCCGAACATCGTCACCGGCTTCGGGCGGGTCGAGGGCTATCCGGTCGGCATCGTCGCCAACCAGCCGATGCAGTTCGCGGGCTGCCTGGACATCAACGCCTCCGAGAAGGCCGCCCGGTTCGTCCGCACGTGCGACGCGTTCAACATCCCGGTGCTGACGTTCGTCGACGTACCGGGCTTCCTGCCGGGCGTCGACCAGGAGTACGGCGGGATCATCCGGCGCGGCGCCAAGCTGATCTACGCGTACGCCGAGGCGACCGTCCCGCTGATCACGGTGATCACGCGCAAGGCGTTCGGCGGCGCGTACGACGTCATGGGGTCCAAGCACCTGGGCGCCGACCTGAACCTGGCGTGGCCGACCGCGCAGATCGCGGTGATGGGCGCGCAGGGCGCGGTGAACATCCTGCACCGCCGCGCCATCGCGGAGGCCGACGACGTCGAAGCGACGCGGGCGCGGCTGATCCAGGAGTACGAGGACGCCCTGCTCAATCCGTACACGGCGGCCGACCGCGGTTACATCGACGCGGTCATCATGCCGTCCGAGACACGGACGCAGATCGTCAAGGGCCTGCGTCAGCTGCGGACGAAGCGGGAAAACCTGCCCCCGAAGAAGCACGGCAACATCCCCCTCTAAGGAGCCCCCATGATCAAGGTTCTGCGGGGCAACCCGACCCCGGAGGAGCTGGCCGCCGCACTGGCGGTGGTCCAGGCGCGCGCCGCCGCCACCGCCTCGGCGGACTCCGGCGGCGCGGCGCGCGTTCCCGAGGGCTGGTCGGACCCGGCGAGGATCGCCCAGAGCCGCCGCCCGCAGCCGGGCCCGCGGTCATGGGCGCGCTCGTACTGGCCGCTCTAGCCGTCACAACAGGTCGGCGACGGCCTCCACCCCGCCTCGTCCGGGTGGAGGCCGTCCTCGTACGCGTACGCGGGGTGCAGCCGGTCCGGGTCGGCCGGGCCGGCCATGAGCCGGTGGCAGCCGACGACCGCGTCGAACGCGCCGGACCGGCGGCGCGCGCTCGCCCGCGGCGAGGCCCCGCCCGGCACCGACCCGGTCGAGGTCGTCGCGTGTTCACCACCCCTTGATCAGTCCGTTGATTAGTCCGTAAGCACCGGGGCGCCTGAGTACGCATACTCAGGCGCAGGGCGGACCCCACGAGCAGGATCGAAGGATGCTGTGGTCCGACCCGGAGAACGAACCCCCCGAAGAGCTGCGCGACATGCAGGCGATGCTGCGCCGCGCGGGGATTCTGCTGGCGCTGGCGATGGTGCTGGCGATGTTCGCGGTGGGCCTCCACTGACACGGTCACCGCCCCCGCCGGCAGGGGCGTTTTCCGTACGATGGCGCCCATGACTGCTGCTCGGCGCCGCCGCCTCGTCCTCGCCTCCGCGTCCCCTGCCCGCCTCGGTCTGCTGCGCCAGGCCGGGCTCACCCCCGAGGTGATCGTCAGCGGGGTCGACGAGGACAAGTTCACCGCCCCGACCCCGGCCGAGCTGGCGCTCGCCCTCGCCGAGGCCAAGGCCGCCCACGTGGCCGCCAAGCCCGAGGTGAGCGGCGCACTCGTCATCGGCTGCGACTCGGTCCTGGAGCTGGACAAGCAGGCCCTGGGCAAGCCCGCCGACGCCGAGGAGGCCACCGCCCGCTGGAAGGCGATGCGCGGCCGCGCCGGCATCCTCCAGACGGGCCACTGCGTCTACGACACGACCGCCAAGCGGTACGCCTCCGCGACCGCCTCCACCCTCGTCCGCTTCGGCGACCCGACGGACGAGGAGATCGCCGCGTACGTCGCCAGCGGCGAACCCCTCCACGTCGCGGGCGCGTTCACCCTCGACGGCCGCTCGGCCCCGTTCATCGACGGGATCGACGGCGACCCGGGCAATGTGATCGGCCTGTCCCTGCCGCTGCTGCGCCGCCTGCTGGCCGAACTGGGCATCTCCATCACCGATCTGTGGAGCGACTGACCTCCCGCGTCACGCCGGAGCCACGCCGCCCTCCTGCACGGGCGGCGCGGGCTCCCCGTCCTCCGGCGCGTACAGCACCAGCGACGCGACGACGAGCCCCAGCACGACCATCATGCAGGCGAACGCGCCCCACCCGACCAGGCCCACCGCCACCGCGCCCAGCACCCCGTGCGTGATCGCACAGGAGATGAGCACGATCCGTATGGCACGCCCCGGCGAGCGGTCCCGGACGCCGAGGAGCACCAGCAGCGCCCCGCACAACGCCACGTACGCCCCGAAGACCCCGCCCATGACCCAGATCGCGGTCACCATCAGGTCCGGGTCGAGACCGTCCAGCGACATCCGCTGGCCTCCCATGACCTTGGCGAGCACCATGTGCAACAGCACCAGGCCCACCGCCTCCAGGACCAGTACGGTCCCGGCCGCCAGCGCTATCGGTCTGCGGGCCACCATGGGCTCTCCCTGCCTGTTACCTGCCCCGATGAGTCAGTACGGACGACAGCGCGCAGGCTACTGACTGGTAAACGTGGGGACAAGGGTTCCGGGAGGGCGGCAAAGAATCATTCGGCCATTCGTAGGGACTCCACAAAGAATCGGGAGGCCTCGCTGGCCGGGAAGACAGAGACCTAGACCACACCCCAGGGTTACTGTTCCGTCAAGAAGCCCTGCGTAACGTGGTGCGACAAGGGATTTCACGACTCCACTACGCCTCGAATCACGCTCCGTGTGGGCAAGCTCACCATTGGGGACGGGTCGAAAGGCCGTGTCGGCAGTCCCTAAACTCAGCTTGTTTCAAGGAGGGAGCCATCGTGCGCAAGGTGCTCATCGCCAACCGTGGCGAAATCGCTGTCCGTGTCGCCCGTGCCTGCCGGGACGCCGGGATCGCCAGCGTAGCCGTCTACGCCGATCCGGACCGGGACGCCCTGCACGTCCGTGCGGCCGACGAGGCGTTCGCCCTGGGCGGTGACACCCCGGCCGCCAGCTATCTGGACATGGCCAAGGTGCTCAAGGCCGCCGCGGACTCCGGCGCGGACGCCATCCATCCGGGTTACGGATTCCTCTCCGAGAACGCGGAGTTCGCCCAGGCAGTCATCGACGCGGGCCTGACCTGGATCGGCCCGCCGCCCCAGGCGATCCGGGACCTCGGTGACAAGGTCGCCGCCCGGCACATCGCCCAGCGGGCGGGTGCGCCGCTGGTGGCGGGTACGCCCGACCCGGTGTCCGGTGCGGACGAGGTCGTGGCCTTCGCCGAGCAGCACGGCCTGCCGATCGCCATCAAGGCCGCCTTCGGTGGCGGCGGACGCGGTCTGAAGGTCGCCCGCACGCTCGAAGAGGTCCCGGAGCTGTACGACTCCGCCGTCCGCGAGGCCGTCGCCGCCTTCGGCCGCGGCGAGTGCTTCGTCGAGCGCTACCTCGACAAGCCCCGGCACGTGGAGACCCAGTGCCTGGCCGACAAGCACGGCAACGTCGTGGTGGTGTCGACGCGTGACTGCTCGCTGCAGCGCCGTCACCAGAAGCTGGTCGAGGAGGCCCCCGCGCCGTTCCTGTCCGCCGAGCAGAACGCCGAGCTGTACCGGGCGTCCAAGGCCATCCTGAAGGAGGCCGGCTACGAGGGTGCCGGCACCGTGGAGTTCCTCGTCGGCCAGGACGGCACGATCTCCTTCCTGGAGGTCAACACCCGCCTCCAGGTCGAGCACCCGGTCACCGAGGAGGTCACCGGTATCGACCTCGTCCGCGAGATGTTCCGTATCGCCGACGGCGAGGAGCTCGGGTACGACGACCCTGCCGTACGCGGTCACTCGTTCGAGTTCCGCATCAACGGCGAGGACCCGGGCCGCAACTTCCTCCCCGCCCCCGGCACCGTCACCGCCTTCGCGCCGCCCAGCGGCCCGGGTGTGCGCCTGGACGCGGGTGTGGAGTCGGGCAGCGTCATCGGCCCGGCGTGGGACTCCCTGCTCGCCAAGCTGATCGTCACCGGTGCGACCCGTGAGCAGGCCCTTCAGCGCGCCGCCCGTGCTCTGGCGGAGTTCAACGTGGAGGGCATGGCCACGGCCATCCCCTTCCACCGTGCGGTCGTCGCCGACCCGGCGTTCACCTCGGACCCGTTCCGCGTCCACACGCGCTGGATCGAGACCGAGTTCGTCAACGAGATCAAGCCCTTCGCCGCGCCCGCCGAGGCCGAGGCGGAGGAGGAGCCGGGCCGCGAGACCGTCGTCGTCGAGGTCGGCGGCAAGCGCCTGGAGGTCTCGCTGCCGTCCTCGCTGGGCATGAGCCTGGCCCGTACGGGTCTGGCCGCGGGCGCCAAGCCCAAGCGCCGGGCCGCCAAGAAGGCCGGTTCCGCCGCCTCGGGCGACACGCTCGCCTCCCCGATGCAGGGCACGATCGTCAAGGTCGCGGTCGAGGAGGGCCAGGAGGTCAAGGAGGGCGACCTCATCGTCGTACTCGAAGCGATGAAGATGGAGCAGCCGCTCAACGCCCACCGCGCGGGCACGATCAAGGGCCTGTCGGCGGAGGTCGGCGCGTCGGTGACGTCCGGCGCCGCGATCTGCGAGATCAAGGACTGACACACCTCACCACAGGGGCCCGTCGGCGCATGCCCGGCGGGCCCCTCGCCATGGGCCTCGATGGCATCCTGGAGACAGAGGCGGGGCCTGCGAGGGAGGACGGCGCGATGGCGACGAGTACGGCGGCGGGCGGGACGGCGGCGGACAGGACGCCGGGCGCGCCGCGCCCCATGCGCGCCGATGCCCGCCGCAACTACGAGCGGCTGCTGAGCGAGGCGCGCGTCGCGTTCGCGGAGCACGGCACCGATGCGTCGCTGGAGGACATCGCGCGCCGCGCCGGGGTGGGGATCGGTACGCTGTACCGGCACTTCCCCAACCGGCACGCGCTGATGAACGCCGTCTTCCAGGAGGCGCTCCACGCCCTGCTGGAGCGGTCGCACGATCTGGCCGGCTCGGCACAGCCGTGCACGGCGCTCGTGGAGTGGCTGCGTGCCATCGTCACGCACGCGGGTGAGTACCGCGGCCTCGCCCGCGCGCTCATGTCGGCCTCGCACGACGCCAGTTCGGCGCTGTCGCAGTGCAGCACACCGATGCGCTCGGCGGGCGAGCGGCTGCTGATCCGCGCCCAGGAGGCGGGCGCGGTACGGGCGGACGTGTCGATCGGCGACCTGATGCAGCTCACCAACGCGATCGCCCTGGCCGCCGAACAGTCCCCGGACGATCCGGGGCTGGCCGACCGTCTCCTGACCCTGACACTGCGGGGCCTCAAGCCCTGACCCGACCCCCGTCCGGCCGGGCGGCCTCCCCGGGGCGCGCCGTCCGGGCGTCACCGGACCCGGTGGGGCGCCTCACGGCGCCGGTCGGCGCGCCGCGGGACGTACGGCCGTGAGGGGGCCGTCAGCGGCGGCGGAGGTCCGCCACCCGCGCGCTGCGTTCCGGGGGCTGGCCGTCGCCCGACAGGGACGCGCTGCGCAGTTGCGGGCCGCCCGGGTGGCGGGCGCGCTGGCCCGGGAGGGGGACGTCCCGGCGGGCCTGGCGGCCCGGTGGCGGGGCGCCCTCCGCGCCGGACGCGCCGGGCGCCTGGCCGGCCACCGTGATCTGGACGCCCTGGTCCGCCAGTGCCTGGAGCTCGGTGCCCGCCCGGTCGTCGTGGACGGGCGGCTCGTCGGTGACCAGCCGGGTGATCAGGTCCGTCGGCACCGTCTGGAACATGGTGTCCGTACCGAGCTTGGTGTGGTCGGCCAGTACGACGACCTCCGCCGCCGCCTGGACCAGCGCCCGGTCGACGCTCGCGGACAGCATGTTGGACGTGGACAGGCCGCGCTCGGCGGTGAGCCCGCTCCCGGACAGGAACGCGCGCGAGACCCTCAGCCCCTGGAGGGACTGCTCGGCCCCGCTGCCCACCAGCGCGTAGTTGGAGCCGCGCAGGGTGCCGCCGGTCATGACGACCTCCACCCGGTTGGCGTGGGCCAGTGCCTGGGCGACGAGCAGGGAGTTGGTGACGACGGTCAGCCCGGGTACACGGGCGAGCCGGCGGGCCAGCTCCTGCGTGGTGGTTCCCGCGCCGACCACGATGGCCTCGCCCTCTTCGACGAGTCCGGCGGCCACGTCGGCGATGGCCGTCTTCTCGGCGGTCGCGAGATGGGATTTCTGCGGGAAGCCGGACTCTCGCGTAAAACCGCCCGGCAGCACCGCACCGCCGTGCCGGCGGTCGAGGAGTCCTTCTGCCTCCAGCGCCCGCACGTCACGCCGTACGGTCACTTCGGAGGTCTGGACGACACGGGCGAGCTCCCGGAGCGATACCGCCCCGTTGGCGCGCACCATTTCAAGGATCAACTGACGACGTTCTGCAGCGAACACGAAACTGACAGTAACCCCAGCGACCGTTTCTTTGCAGCGGTATGCGCCTATTACGCGAAGTTGCGAACAGACGGGCCCGCCAAGTGGTATAGGCGGGCCCGTCCGAGAACGTTCCTTGACTGATCGATGTCCCGACTTGCCGGGGGTTGCCGGGTGTTGTCCCTCCCCCGGCGTCCCCGCGGCGACCGATTACAGCTCGGCGCTCGTCTTCCGGGTGTGCAACTGTCGTGCCACCTCGGCGATCGAGCCCGACAGGGACGGGTACACGGTGAAGGCGTTTGCGATCTGTTCGACCGTCAGGTTGTTGTCGACCGCGATCGAGATCGGGTGGATCAGCTCGCTGGCGCGCGGCGCCACGACACAGCCGCCGACCACGATGCCGGTGCCCGGACGGCAGAAGATCTTGACGAAGCCGTCCCGGATGCCCTGCATCTTGGCGCGCGGGTTGCGCAGGAGCGGCAGCTTCACGCTCCGCGCGTCGATCTTGCCCGCGTCGACGTCCGCCTGCGTGTAACCGACCGTGGCGATCTCGGGGTCGGTGAAGACGTTCGAGGAGACGGTCTTCAGGTTCAGCGGGGTCACCGCGTCGCCGAGGAAGTGGTACATCGCGATCCGGCCCTGCATGGCGGCGACCGACGCGAGCGCGAAGACGCCGGTGACGTCACCGGCGGCGTACACACCGGGCGCGGAGGTGCGCGAGACCTTGTCGGTCCAGATGTGGCCGGAGTCCTTGAGCCGTACGCCGGCCTCCTCCAGCCCCATCCCGGCGGTGTTCGGGATGGCTCCGACGGCCATCAGGCAGTGCGTACCGGAGATGACCCGCCCGTCGGCGAGCGTCACCTCCACCCGGTCGCCCACCCGTTTGGCGGAGGCGGCGCGGGAGCGGGCCATGACGTTCATGCCGCGGCGCCGGAAGACGTCCTCCAGCACGGCCGCCGCGTCCGGGTCCTCGCCGGGCAGCACGCGGTCGCGCGACGAGACCAGGGTGACCCGGGAGCCCAGCGCCTGGTAGGCGCCGGCGAACTCGGCACCGGTCACACCGGAGCCGACCACGATGAGCTCCTCGGGGAGCTCGTCCAGGTCGTACACCTGCGTCCAGTTGAGGATGCGCTCGCCGTCCGGCAGGGCGTCGGGGATCTCGCGCGGGTGGCCGCCGGTCGCGATCAGTACGGCGTCGGCGGTGAGCGTCTCCTCGCTGCCGTCGGCGGCGGTGACGATCACCTGTCGGGAGCCGTCCATCGCCTGGCGGCCGTCGAGCCGGCCCCGGCCGCGCAGCACGCGCGCGCCCGCACGCGTGACGGAGGCGGTGATGTCGTGCGACTGGGCGAGCGCGAGCCGCTTCACACGCCGGTTGACCTTGCCGAGGTCGACGCCGACGATCCGGGCGGGCTGGTCGATGTGCGGAGTGTCGTCCGCGACGATGATGCCGAGCTCCTCGTGGGAGGAGTCGAAGGTGGTCATCACCTCGGCCGTGGCGATGAGGGTCTTCGAGGGTACGCAGTCGGTCAGGACGGACGCTCCGCCGAGGCCGTCGGTGTCGACGACGGTCACCTCCGCGCCGAGCTGGGCGCCCACCAGGGCCGCCTCGTATCCGCCGGGTCCGCCACCGATGATCACGATCCGGGTCACTGGGGTTACGCCTCGCGCTCTCGTCACGGCAGGGATGCAAGTACGTACCCCATTGTCCCGCACGGCCCGGGCGGCTTCCCCCCGGGGCCCTCCATCGGGAAACAGCACTCACCCCCGGCCCTCCCGTACCCTCGATCCCATGTCGCTCTACGCCGCGTACGCCGGCAACCTCGACGCGCGGCTGATGACCCGCCGCGCCCCGCATTCCCCGCTGCGCGGTACGGGCTGGCTCAACGGCTGGCGGCTGACGTTCGGCGGCGAGCAGATGGGCTGGGAGGGCGCGCTGGCCACGATCGTGGAGGCGCCGCGTTCCCAGGTGTTCGTCGCGCTGTACGACATCGCCCCCATGGACGAGGACTCCATGGACCGCTGGGAGGGCGTCGGCCTGGACATCTACCGCCGCATGCGGGTGCGGGTGGACACCCTGGACGGCGAGGAACCCGCCTGGGTGTACGTCCTCAACGGATACGAGGGCGGCCTGCCCTCCGCGCGCTACCTGGGCGAGATCGCGGACGCCGCGGAGTCCGCGGGCGCCCCGCACGACTACGTGATGGAGCTGCGCAAGCGGCCCTGCTGAGGGCTTTTGTCGAAAACGACAAGACAACGATCCCAGCTCCGTGGGCATCGTCATCTACGCGCGTAGGCAAAGTCGGGCTACGCTCTTGTGCGTACTGCATTCTTCCGGGGCCGGCCCCCGGACCCCCGGTCCACGAGAGCGGCCCGGGGCGACTGTTACTTCGCGAGGCGAGAGACTCTGTGAACGCAACTGCCACCCCGGACCACCTCCAGGGCGACCCCTACGCCGCCGCCGCCGACGCCGCCGCGCGCCTGCGCGAGCTGACCGGCGCCGAGACCCACGACGTCGCCCTGGTGATGGGCTCCGGCTGGGCGCCGGCCGTCGACGCCCTCGGCGCCCCCGACGCCGAGTTCCCGGTCACGGAGCTCCCCGGCTTCCCGCCCCCGGCCGTCGAGGGCCACGGCGGCAAGATCCGCTCGTACACCATCGGCGACAAGCGCGCGCTGGTCTTCCTGGGCCGTACGCACTACTACGAGGGCCGTGGCGTCGCCGCCGTCGCCCACGGTGTGCGCACCGCGGTCGCCGCCGGCTGCAAGACGGTCGTGCTGACCAACGGCTGCGGCGGCCTGCGCGAGGGCATGCGCCCCGGCCAGCCGGTCCTGATCAGCGACCACCTGAACCTGACGGGCGCCTCGCCGATCGTCGGCGCCAACTTCGTGGACCTCACCGACCTCTACTCGCCGCGCCTGCGGGCGCTGTGCAAGGAGGTCGACGAGACCCTCGAAGAGGGCGTGTACGTCCAGTTCCCCGGCCCGCACTACGAGACCCCGGCCGAGATCAACATGGTCCGCGTCCTCGGCGGCGACCTGGTCGGCATGTCGACCGTCCTGGAGGCCATCGCGGCCCGCGAGGCGGGTGCGGAGGTCCTCGGCATCTCCTTGGTCACCAACCTCGCCGCGGGGCTCTCGGGCGAGCCGCTGAACCACGAGGAGGTCCTCCAGGCGGGCCGCGACTCGGCCGCCCGCATGGGCGAGCTCCTGACCCGGGTCCTGGACCGCATCTGACCGTCCCGGGGGCGCGGGGCACAAGCCCCGGCCCCCCGGGTGGCGGGGGTGGGGCCTTCGTCCCCCGCCCCTCCCCCGCTCCCCGGCGGGCGCGGGGCCCGCTTCCTTGAACCGGCGGCTCCATCCCCGGGCCCCCACGCGGGGCGTGTCGGCAGTACGTGGGGGCTGGCGGCCCCACGTGCCGGTTCGGCAGCTTCCCGGCGCCAGGCCGGTGCGGCCGGCCGACCCCGTACCGCCGCCGCCGACGACGGGCCCGGATCACCCCCGCGGGGCGCGTGCGGTGGGGCGTTCCGGGCATGGGCGACCGAGCTCGCGGGGGGCAAACACGCCCGACGCGCCACGCCCGTACGGGCAACCGGGCCCCCGCCCCGGGAAGGGGACGGCCGGCCGGGGTACCGGTATCCCTGGCGCAGACCAGTCGCAGACATCCAGAGAGGCAGACACCGTGCAGCAGAACCTCATCGCGCAGGCGGAGGCGTGGCTCGCCGAGGACCCGGATCCCGAGACGCGGGACGAGCTCGCCAAGCTCATCGAGGCGCGGGACCTCGACGAGCTCGCCTCCCGGTTCAGCGGCACCCTCCAGTTCGGCACGGCGGGGCTGCGCGGCGAGCTGGGGGCCGGGCCCATGCGGATGAACCGGTCCGTGGTGATCCGGGCCGCCGCCGGGCTCGCCGCGTACCTCAAGGACCAGGGCCACACCGGCGGCCTCGTCGTCATCGGCTACGACGCCCGCTACAAGTCGGCCGACTTCGCCCGCGACACCGCCGCCGTCATGGTCGGCGCCGGGCTGCGCGCCGCCGTCCTGCCGCGCCCGCTGCCGACGCCCGTCCTTGCGTACGCCATAAGGCACCTGGGCGCCGTCGCGGGTGTCGAGGTGACCGCCAGCCACAACCCGCCCCGCGACAACGGCTACAAGGTCTACCTGGGCGACGGCTCGCAGATCGTGCCGCCCGCCGACACCGGCATCGCCGCGGAGATCGCCGCGATCACGAGCCTCGACGACGTACCGCGCGCGTCGGACGGCTGGGAGACCCTCGGGGACGAGGTCCTGGAGGCCTACCTGGCGCGCACGGACGCCGTCCTGAGCCCCGGGTCCCCGCGGACCGCGAACGTCGTCTACACGGCCATGCACGGCGTCGGCAAGGACGTCGTCCTCGCGGCCTGGGAGCGCGCCGGATTCCCCGCGCCGACGCTGGTGGCGGAGCAGGCGGAGCCGGACCCGGCCTTCCCGACCGTCGCGTTCCCCAACCCCGAGGAGCCGGGCGCGATGGACCTGGCCTTCGCCAAGGCCCGCGAGGCCGGGCCCGACATCGTCATCGCCAACGATCCGGACGCCGACCGCTGCGCCGTCGCCGTACCGCACGAGGACGGCTGGCGCATGCTGCGCGGTGACGAGGTCGGCGCGCTGCTCGCCGCCCACCTGGTCCACAAGGGCGCCACCGGCACCTTCGCCGAGTCGATCGTGTCCTCCAGCCTGCTGGGCCGGATCGCCGAGGCGGCCGGGCTGCCGTACGAGGAGACGCTGACCGGCTTCAAGTGGATCGCCCGCGTGGAGGGCCTGGCCTACGGCTACGAGGAGGCGCTCGGCTACTGCGTCGACCCCGGTGGCGTACGGGACAAGGACGGCATCACGGCGGCGCTGCTCGTCGCCGAACTGGCCTCGGAGCTGAAGGAGCAGGGCCGCACCCTCTCCGACCTGCTGGACGACCTCGCCGTCAGGCACGGGCTGCACGCCACGGACCAGCTGTCCGTCCGGGTGGAGGACCTGAGCGTCATCGCGAACGCCATGCGCCGCCTGCGTGAGCAGCCGCCGACCGCGCTCGCCGGGCTGACCGTGACGTCGGCCGAGGACCTGACCAAGGGCACCGACAGGCTCCCGCCCACGGACGGGCTGCGGTACTACCTGGACGGCGCCTTCAAGGCCCGCGTCATCGTCCGCCCCAGCGGCACCGAGCCCAAGCTGAAGTGCTACCTGGAGGTCGTCGTCCCGGTCGCCGACGCCGGCGAGCTGGCCGGCGCGCGGGCGAAGGGCGACGACGTCCTGGCCGCGATCAAGCGGGACCTGGCGGCGGCGGCCGGTATCTGAGCCTCGTCACCAGGTTCACGTACGGGTGAATCTCGTACGGCACTTGACGCAGGGGCCCGGTACGTACCCGGGGTCACCGAGCAGGGTGACCCCCGGTACCGCAGCCGAGCCCCTGGAGCGCCACCGTGCCGCCGTCGGTGATCACCCCGCGCCCGACCGTCCCCGCGTCGCGCCGGCCCCCGTCCGCGGCGGGCCGGGGCGCACGGGAGCGGACCGCCCGCTCGCTGCGGCACGCCGCGCCCGCGCTGCTCGGCTACCTGACCGTCCGGCTCTTCGGGCTGCTGGTCCTGGCCCGCTGGGCACGCCTCAAACAGCACGGGGTGTGGCCGACGCTCGCCACCTCGTGGGACTCGGACTGGTACCTGGGCATCGCCGACCACGGGTACCAGGACCATCTCGGCACCAGGTACGACTCCAACAACCTGGCGTTCTTCCCGCTGTACCCGGTGCTGATCAAGGCGGTCGCGGGCGTCACACCCGGCTCGCGCGCGTCGGTGGCACTGGTTCTGGCGGTGGCCTTCTCGCTGGTCGCGGCGTGGGGCGTCTTCGCGGTCGGCGACCGGCTGTGCGGGCGCCGCGTCGGCACGGTCCTCGCCGTGCTGTGGGGCGCGCTGCCGGTCGGGATCGTCCAGTGGATGGGCTACACGGAGTCGCTGTTCACGGCGCTCGCCGCGTGGGCGCTCTACGCGGTGCTGACCGGCCGCTGGTACGCGGCGGCCGCCCTGACCGTGCTCGCCGGACTGACCCGCCCCACCGGGATCGCCCTCGCGGCGGCCGTGACGGTGACCGGCCTGGCCGTGGCGGCCCGCACGCGCGCGTGGCCCCCGCTTCTCGCGGCGCTCACCGCCCCGCTGGGCTGGCTGGGCTACGTGGCGTGGGTGGGCGCCCGGGTGGGCCGCTGGGACGGGTACTTCGCGGTGCAGCGGCTGTGGCGCAACACGTGGGACGGCGGCGCGGGCACCCTCCGCTGGATGCGCGAGCTGCTGGCGTACGACCGGACGCCCCAGCTGTTCCTGGTGGCCGTGTCGGTGGTGCTGGTGGCGTCGGTGGCGCTGTACGCGCTGTGCCTGGCCGACCGGCAGCCGTTGCCGCTCCTGGTCTTCTGCGGGGTGCTCCTGCTGGTGGTGCTGGGCAGCGGCGGGGTGTACTTCCCGCGCGCCCGCTTCCTGCTGCCCTGCTTCCCGCTGCTGCTGCCGCTCGCGGTCGCGGTGAGCCGGGCGCGGCTGCCGGTGGCGGGCCTGGTCCTGGGCGCGGCGGCCGTGTCGTCGGCGTGGCTGGGCGCCTACATGCTGCTCGTCTGGCCGGGTCCGCCGTGAGCGTCAGACGACCAGGAGGACGACGAGCAGGGCGAGTCCGGCGAGCGCGGGCACGATGATCTCGTAGGCCCAGCGGACGTGGGGGTCGCCCTGGGCACCGGGCCGCGACGCGCACCGCTCGGCCAGGTCGCGCAGGTCGGCGACGGTCTGGTCGGCCCCGGCGGTGCGGGGCGCCTCCACGGCGTCGCCCGGTCCGCCCCGGTCCTGCCTCCGCGCCGCCTTCTTCCGCTCCCGCAGCGAGACGGGCACCGACCACAGCTGGTACTTGGTGCCGTCCCGGGTGATGACCTCGCTGGAGTACCCCGCGCGTACGTCCGCGACCGACGCCCACGGCAGGTCGACGGTCCGGAACGGGTTCCGTACCCGCATGCGGTCGTCGTTGGCGTACACCACGGGCCGGAAGGTGAACGCGACGATCAGCGGCACCACGAGCAGCAGCCCCGCGACGGCGATCCAGCGCACCCGTCCTTCGCCGGTGACGAGCGCGTCACCGGCGATCCAGGCGGCGAAGCCGAGCAGCAGCAGGCCGCCCACGATCCCCGCGGTCGAGCGGAAGGACCGGTCGGCGTACTGGGGCTCCTGGGGGGTCGTCATGGGGCCGATTCTGCCTCACCGTCCCGGGCGTCACACGACCAGATCGGCGTACAGGATGATGTTGTCGGGCCGGTGGCCGTCCACGAGCTCCCCGCCGCAGGTGATGAGGCGCAGTTCGGGGCGGGTGGTGTCGCCGTAGACCTTCCGCGTGGGGAAGGCCTTCTTGTCGACCTGCTCCAGTTCCCGTACGCGGAAGACGGCCGTGGTGCCGTCGGCGCGCCGGACTTCGATCTCGTCACCGGTACGCACCTTGGCGACGTCCTTCAGTACGGCCGGGCCCTCGGCGGTGTCGAAGTGGCCGATCAGCACGGCCGGACCCTTCTCACCGGGCGTGACGCCCTTGCCGTACCAGCCGATCTTGTCGGCGTCGGCGACGGACGGCACCTCGACGGTGCCGTCGGCGGCGAGACCGAGGTCGAGTACGGGCCCGGTGTCGACGCCCGCGGCGGGGATCCGCACCCGTACCGGCTCGGACCGGGCCATGGGGGCGGCGGCCGCTTCGGGAGGGGCGGTGGCGGGCTTGACGTGCGCGGGCGGGGCGGCGGCCTTGGGGTCGTCCGCCGGGGTGCCGCAGGCGGTCAGCCCGGCGAGGGCGAGCAGCGCGGCGGCGAGCCGGTGCTTCACAGGGGGCTCCTGGGAACGTGGGCGGCGGGCCGCCGCACGGGGTGTGGTGCGGCGGCCCGCCCGAGGGGGTGGGATGTGGCCTGCTCGGGTCAATGGATCAGGTCACGGGAAGGAGAGGGTGATCAGCCGCGGTCGGCGGCCTGGCGGCGGCGCATGGCGACGAAGCCCAGACCGGCGGCGGAGAGCGCGGCGGCGCCCGCGCCGGAGGCGATCAGCAGGCTGTTGCCTCCGTCACCGGCCGTCTCGGCACCGGCGGCGACGCCGCCCTTGGGCACGACGGAGGTCTGCGAGGTGGTGCCCTGCGGGGCGGTGCCCGTGGTGCCCGTGGTGCCCGTGGTGGCGGCGGGCGTGGGCTTGGCGGCACCCTTGCCCGTGCCCTTGTCGCCGCCCTTGTCCGTGCCCGGGACCTCGGCACCGACGTAGACGGCCGCGGTCTGGGTGGCGGCGCCGATGACGTGGTGGGAGAACGTGCCCTGCCAGTTGAGGACGACGACCGACGAGCCCGTCCGCAGGACGAGGTTGTCGGTGCCCTGGACCATGCGGGCGTACTCCGGGCAGCCGCCGCTGTCGCACGCCGAGATCCCGTAACGCCCCGACGCCGACTTGACGATCTGGATCAGCTGACCGTTGGGCAGCTTGTACATGCCCGCCTTGGCGCCCGTCACGACGTTCTCCAGCCCGAGCCAGTTGTACGTCGAACCGTCCGGGTTGAGCACGAAGTACTGGACGTCGTTCTGGCTCGCGGCCGAACGCCCGTTGGCGTCCAGGACGCCGACGGAGACGCCGTCGATGAAGGTGTCGGCGCGGTGGTGGTTCGAGTTGACCTGGTAGATCTTGACGTACGTGCCGTTCTTGAGGGTCCCGGTGCGGATCAGCGCGCCCATGTCCTCGTCGACCTGGCGGGGGATCACCCGGCCGTCCGCCTTCAGGAGGACCTCGACGCGGTTGTACGTCCGCTTCTCGCCCGCCTTCAGGGTGAACAGCGTCTTGCCCGCCTTGTAGACGTCGGCCTCCAGGGTGCCGTCCACGCGGAAGACCTGGGCGGACATGCCCTCGACGAGCTGCACGGTCCTGACGGGCTCCCGCTTGCCGTCGCTCTCCGCCTCCGGCTTGTCGGCCGGGGTGGCCGGCTTGGTGTCGGCCGGCGTGGCGGGCTCCGTGTCCGGCGTGACGGCCGTGGCGGGGGCGGCGGACCCGGCGGCGTCCGAAGAGGCAGGCTTCGCGTCGGCGGCGGGCTTCGTCTCCGGCGTGGCGGGCTGGGCGGCATCCGAGGAGGCGGGCTTCACGGCGCCGGCGGCCGACTGGGTGCCCCCGGTGGCGAAGGCGGCGGTGGCGGTGGCCACGGGGGTGAGGGCGGCACCGGCGAGGACGGCGGTGGCGACGGCGGTGCGAAGGGCGAAACGCATGACGACTCCGTGAAGCTGAAGAAGAAGGAAGTGGATGCGAGAAGGAAGAGCCGCATGCCGCCTGCTCGTTCGGGTGGGGCCGGTGAGTTCTGGCGGGCTGCACGGACAAAGTTATGGATCTTGTGTGGGGGAGCCGTCCGCTCCCTGTCACAGCCGCGTGACAGAGCTCACTCCACCCGTGACCACCAGGGCTTTCGCGCGGACGCCGGGCGCGGGGCTGTACAGGCAGCTACGCGCGTAGATATGCTCAAGTGGTGACCATGCCCACTGCACTCGCTGACGTGACCGCGTCCGACAGCACACTGCGCCGCTTCCTCCACGGGCTGCCCGGCGTCGACGCCGTCGGCCTGGAGGCGCGCGCCGCGTCTCTCGGTACCCGCTCGATCAAGACCACGGCCAAGGCGTACGCCATCGACCTGGCCATCTCGATGATCGACCTGACGACACTCGAAGGCGCGGACACCCCGGGCAAGGTCCGGGCGCTCGCCGCCAAGGCCGTCAATCCCGACCCCACCGACCGCACGACGCCGCGCACCGCCGCGCTCTGCGTGTACCCCGACATGGTGGCCACCGCCAAGGCCGCCCTGGCCGGCACGGACGTGAAGGTCGCCTCCGTGGCCACCGCCTTCCCGGCCGGCCGCGCCGCCCTCGACGTCAAGCTCGCGGACACGCGTGACGCCGTCGCCGCCGGGGCGGACGAGATCGACATGGTGATCGACCGCGGGGCGTTCCTCGCGGGCGACTACCTGAAGGTGTACGAGGAGATCCGGGCCGTGAAGGAGACCTGCGGCGAGCAGGCCCGCCTGAAGGTCATCTTCGAGACCGGCGAGCTGTCCACGTACGACAACATCCGCCGCGCCTCCTGGCTCGGCATGATCGCGGGCGCGGACTTCATCAAGACCTCGACCGGCAAGGTCGGCGTCAACGCCACCCCCGCGAACACGCTGCTCATGCTGGAGGCGGTGCGCGACTTCCGCGCCCAGACCGGGGTACAGGTCGGGGTGAAGCCCGCGGGCGGCATCCGGACCACCAAGGACGCCATCAAGTTCCTGGTCCTGGTCAATGAGACGGTCGGCGAGGACTGGCTGGACAACCACTGGTTCCGGTTCGGCGCGTCGAGCCTGCTGAACGACCTGCTGATGCAGCGTCAGAAGCTGGCCACCGGACGTTACTCCGGTCCCGACTACGTGACGGTGGACTGATCACGATGACTAAGTTCGAGTACGCACCCGCCCCCGAGTCCCGCTCGGTCGTCGACATCGCGCCGTCCTACGGCCTGTTCATCGACGGTGAGTTCACCGAGGCCGCGGACGGCAAGGTCTTCAAGACCATCTCGCCCGCCTCCGAGGAGGTGCTCTCCGAGGTCGCCCAGGCCGGCGCCGAGGACGTGGACCGGGCCGTGAAGGCCGCCCGCAAGGCGTTCGAGAAGTGGTCGGCGCTCCCCGGCGCCGAGCGCGCCAAGTACCTCTTCCGCATCGCCCGGATCATCCAGGAGCGCAGCCGCGAGCTCGCCGTCCTGGAGACCCTGGACAACGGCAAGCCGATCAAGGAGACCCGCGACGCGGACCTCCCGCTGGTCGCCGCGCACTTCTTCTACTACGCGGGCTGGGCCGACAAGCTCGACCACGCCGGCTACGGCGCGAACCCGCGTCCCCTCGGCGTCGCGGGCCAGGTCATCCCGTGGAACTTCCCGCTGCTGATGCTGGCGTGGAAGATCGCCCCGGCGCTCGCCACCGGCAACACGGTGGTGCTCAAGCCCGCCGAGACGACCCCCCTGTCCGCCCTGTTCTTCGCGGACATCTGCCGCCAGGCGGGCCTGCCGAAGGGTGTCGTGAACATCCTCCCGGGTTACGGGGACGCCGGCGCCGCGCTCGTCGAGCACCCGGACGTCAACAAGGTCGCCTTCACCGGCTCCACGGCGGTCGGCAAGGCCATCGCCCGCCAGGTCGCGGGCACGAAGAAGAAGCTGACCCTGGAGCTGGGCGGCAAGGGCGCCAACATCGTCTTCGACGACGCGCCCATCGACCAGGCCGTCGAGGGCATCGTCACCGGCATCTTCTTCAACCAGGGGCAGGTCTGCTGCGCGGGCTCCCGTCTGCTGGTCCAGGAGTCGATCCAGGACGAGCTGCTGGACGCCCTCAAGCGCCGTCTGTCGACGCTGCGCCTGGGCGACCCGCTGGACAAGAACACCGACATCGGTGCGATCAACTCCGCCGAGCAGCTGGCCCGGATCAAGGCGCTGGCCGAGACGGGCGAGGCGGAGGGCGCCGAGCGCTGGTCCCCCGCCTGCGAGATCCCGAGCTCCGGTTTCTGGTTCGCCCCGACGCTCTTCACCAACGTCACGCAGGCGCACACCATCGCCCGCGACGAGATCTTCGGCCCGGTCCTGTCGGTGCTGACGTTCCGCACCCCGGACGAGGCCGTCGCCAAGGCCAACAACAGCCAGTACGGCCTGTCCGCCGGCATCTGGACGGAGAAGGGCTCCCGCATCCTCGCGGTGGCGAACAAGCTCCGCGCGGGCGTCGTCTGGGCCAACACGTTCAACAAGTTCGACCCGACCTCGCCCTTCGGCGGCTACAAGGAGTCGGGCTTCGGCCGCGAGGGCGGCCGCCACGGCCTGGAGGCGTACCTCGATGTCTGAGAATCGTGACCGTCTGAGCGTCTTCAAGACCTACAAGCTGTACGTCGGGGGCAAGTTCCCCCGCAGCGAGAGCGGCCGGGTGTACGAAGTGCAGGACCACAAGGGCAAGTGGCTGGCCAACGCGCCGCTCTCCTCCCGCAAGGACGCCCGTGACGCGGTCGTCGCGGCGCGCAAGGCGTTCGGCGGCTGGTCGGGCGCGACGGCCTACAACCGCGGCCAGATCCTCTACCGCGTCGCCGAGATGCTGGAGGGCCGCAAGGGCCAGTTCGTGCACGAGGTGGCGCACGCCGAGGGCCTGTCCAAGTCCAAGGCGGCCGAGGTCGTCGAGGCGGCCATCGACCGCTGGGTCTGGTACGCGGGCTGGACGGACAAGATCGGCCAGGTCGTGGGCGGGGCGAACCCGGTCGCGGGCCCGTACTTCAACCTGTCCACGCCGGAGCCGACCGGCGTCGTCGCGGTCGTCGCCCCGCGCGAGTCGTCGTTCCTGGGCCTGGTCTCCGTCGTCGCCCCGGTGATCGCCACCGGCAACACGGCGGTCGTCATCGCCTCCGAGAAGGCCCCGCTCCCGGCGCTGTCCCTGGGCGAGGTGCTGGCCACCTCCGACCTGCCGGGCGGTGTCGTGAACGTCCTGTCGGGCAAGGCGGCCGAGATCGCCGCTCCGCTCGCCGCGCACCAGGACGTCAACGCGATCGACCTGACGGGCGCGGACGCCGAGCTGGCCCGTGAGCTGGAGATCGCCGCGGCGGACAACCTCAAGCGCGTGCTGCGTCCCCAGGCTGTGGACGGCGAGGACTTCGCCGCCGACCCGGGCACGCACCGCCTGACCGCGTTCCTGGAGACCAAGACGGTCTGGCACCCGACGGGCTCGCTGGGCGCGTCGGGGTCCTCGTACTGATCCCATGTGACCGAACGGCTCCGCCTCCCCTCCGTCCGGGGGAAGCGGAGCCGTTCTCGTACTGCGGATCCGTTCTGGTGCTCCCGGACGTCAGCCCGGGACGACCCCGCCGAGCAGGGGCCCCACCACCGGCAGGTTCGGCAGGCTCGTCAGGGAGCCGGTCGCCGAGGTCGTCTCGACTGATTTGAAGTCGCTGACCTGCGTACCCACGCCGTTGTTGAGCGGGTCCACTCCCGTCCCCGCCAGCGGGTTGACCTTCAGGTTCTTGGCCACCCCGGTCACATGCGGGACGGCGCCCATCGTGGCCTGGAGGGCCGCCTGGGGGTCCATCTTCGGCAGCTGCGGCACCTGCGGCGGCTGCACCAAGGCGTGCGCCGTGCCCCCCGTGACACCGAGGGCGGCGCCCAGGGCCGAAACGGTCAGCCCGGCCTTCAGCAAGATATGACGTGTCATGGAAGCTCCTGCCACCTGCGTAACGTGTCGGATACGCACCGTATTTGAGATGTGATGCTGGATACCAACGGGTCCCTCGTGGGGTCCCCCGACCGGGTCAATGGTTCAGACTGGTGTCCCGTGAGTTCCCAACCGATCCCGACCCGCGTCGTGCTGCTCGCGGGCCCCTCCGGCTCCGGCAAGTCCTCCCTCGCGGCCCGCACCGGCCTGCCCGTGCTGCGCCTCGACGACTTCTACAAGGAGGGCCACGACCCGACGCTCCCGCTCGTCCCCGGGAGCACGGACGTCGACTGGGACTCCCCGCTGTCCTGGGACGCGGACGCGGCCGTCGCCGCCATCGTGGAGCTGTGCGCCACCGGACGCACGACCGTCCCGGTGTACGACATCGCCACCAGCTCGCGCGTCGACCGGGAGGTCCTCGACATCGAGCGCACCCCGCTCTTCGTGGCCGAGGGCATCTTCGCCGCGGACATCGTGGCGCGGTGCCAAGAACTCGACGTCCTGGCGGACGCCCTGTGCCTGCGCGGCCGTCCGTCCACCACGTTCCGCCGCCGGCTGCTCCGGGACCTCCGCGAGGGCCGCAAGTCGGTGCCCGTCCTGCTCCGCCGGGGCTGGCGCCTGATGCGTGCCGAGCGTTCGATCGTCACCCGCCAGACGGCGCTGGGCGCGCACCCGTGCGACAAGGCGGAAGCCCTGGGCCGCCTCGCCGCCGCCGCGGCCGGCCGCCACCGCGCGCCGAAGACCGTCCGCGCTCCGGAACCGGCGTAACACCCTTGGTGTGAGCGAGCCCGGCCTGCAGCGGCCCCCGCGGCCGGGCAACCACCTCCGCGAGAGCGCGCGCCGGTTCGGGCACCACGCACAGAGCCGGACAAGACCCCCCGTCCTGTCCGGCCCCGCGCCTTTCCCCCGTACCCCGTTGTCCCCCGTACCCCGTTGTCCCCCGTACCCCGTTGTCCCCCGTGTCCCCCCTGGTCCCCCCACCGGCCGCCGTCTCCCCCGAGACCACGGCCGGCCCCCCAGCCTTCAGGCCACGAGCTGGCCGAAGGACTCCTCTTCGTCACGGCCGAAGCCGAGGACCTCGTCCTCGCGCAGCCGGCGCAGCGACCGCCAGATGCTCGACTTCACCGTGCCGACACTGATGTCCAGGATCTCCGCGATCTCCGGGTCCGTGCGGCCCTCGTAGTAGCGCAGCACCAGCATCGTGCGCTGCAGTTCGGGCAGCCGGGCGAGCGCCTGCCAGAGCACCGCCCGCAGTTCCGTACCGCGCATCGCGTCGGTGTCGCCGGCGGACTCGGGGAGCTCCTCGGTGGGGTACTCGTCGATCTTCCGCCGCCGCCAGGCGCTGATGTGCAGGTTCGTCATGGTGCGGCGCAGGTAGCCGCCGACCGCCGCCTTGTCACTGATGCGGTCCCAGGCCCGGTACGTGGAGAACAGCGCGCTCTGCAGCAGGTCCTCGGCCTCGAACCGGTCGCCGGTGAGGTGGTAGGCGGTGGCGTACAGGGAGGCGCGGCGCTCCCGCACGTAGGCGGTGAACTCCGCCTCCGTGAGGTTCGTCCGCTCCCCCGAGACCTCCCCGTACGCCGTTCCCCCGTCAGTCACGGCGACCATGTAGGGCGCCTTGTGCTGACGCCCGGCGCTGCGAACGCACCCCCGCCCGTTCACCGCGCCGGACTTCTCCGTGCTCCGCGTGACGTCGTGGAGACGCGTGACAACTGCGCTTGAGGTGGTGCTGTGCAGTGCGTTCATCTCGCGCCCCCCGTCGGTTGGAGTCTGCTTCGGTCCGTGTGCCAATGAGCTTGCCCCGGCGAGTTCATAGCGGTGTCCGCCGACTGTCACAGACCTGTCACAGCCCCCACCGGTCGAACTGTCCCGCCCCCATGGGACAGAATGACGGCGTGCCTTTCCTGTTGCTGATCGAGGACGACGATTCCATCCGCACGGCCCTCGAACTCTCGCTGTCACGCCAGGGCCACAAAGTGGCCACCGCGGCGACGGGCGAGGACGGCCTGAAACTGCTGCGTGAGCAGCGGCCGGATCTGATCGTGCTGGACGTGATGCTGCCCGGCATCGACGGTTTCGAGGTGTGCCGGCGCATCCGGCGCACCGACCAGTTGCCGATCATCCTGTTGACCGCGCGCAGCGATGACATCGATGTGGTCGTCGGTCTGGAGTCCGGTGCGGACGACTACGTCGTCAAGCCGGTGCAGGGCCGGGTGCTGGACGCGCGGATCCGGGCGGTGCTGCGGCGCGGGGAGCGCGAGTCGACGGACTCGGCGACGTTCGGGTCGCTGGTGATCGACCGGTCGGCGATGACCGTGACGAAGAACGGTGAGGACCTCCAGCTCACGCCGACGGAGCTGCGGCTGCTGCTGGAGCTGTCGCGCCGCCCGGGCCAGGCGCTGTCCCGGCAGCAGTTGCTGCGACTGGTGTGGGAGCACGACTACCTGGGCGATTCGCGTCTGGTGGACGCGTGTGTCCAGCGGCTGCGGGCGAAGGTGGAGGACGTGCCGTCCTCGCCGACCCTGATCCGTACGGTCCGTGGTGTGGGCTACCGGCTGGACGTGCCTGCGTGAGAAGGACGAGTCTGCGGCTGCGCCTCGTCGTCGTCTTCGCCCTGGTCGCGCTGACCGCCGCCGCGTCCGCGTCGGGGATCGCGTACTGGCTCAACCGTGAGGCGGTGCTGCAGCGGGCCCAGGACTCGGCGCTGAACAACTTCCGCCAGGAGATGCAGCGACGTGCCGCCACGCTGCCGCTGCGGCCGACGGAGGAGGAGCTGCGCCGGACGGCCGAGGAGATGTCGGCCGGCGGTGTCGGGTACGGCGTCGTGCTGCTGGGCGAGCGCGCCAAGGGCAAGCCGATCGTGGGGGTGTCCGATCCGGACCGGTTCACGATGGACGACGTGCCCGAGGAGCTGCGGCGTGCCGTGAACGAGCGGCAGGAGGTGGCGGACGGCAACGAGTTCCCGTACCACCTGTTCTGGCAGCGGACCACGCGCGACGGCACGCCGTATCTGGTGGGCGGGACGCGGATCGTGGGCGGCGGGCCGACGGGGTACATGTTCAAGTCGCTGGAGCCGGAGCGGCAGGACCTGAACTCGCTGGCCTGGTCGCTGGGGATCGCGTCCGCGCTGGCGCTCATCGTTTCGGCGCTGCTCGCGCAGGCCGCGGCGACGACCGTGCTGAAGCCGGTGCACCGCCTCGGGGAGGCCGCGCGGCGGCTGGGCGAGGGCGAGCTGGACACCCGGCTGCGGGTGTCGGGCACGGACGAACTGGCCGAACTGTCCCGGACGTTCAACAGCGCGGCGGAGAGCCTGCAGAAGAAGGTCGCGGACATGAGCGCGCGGGAGGAGTCGAGCCGCCGCTTCGTCGCGGACATGTCCCACGAGCTGCGTACGCCGCTGACCGCGCTGACCGCCGTGACGGAGGTGCTGGAGGAGGAAGAGGAGAGCCTCGACCCGATGATCGCGCCGGCCGTCACGCTGGTCGTCAGTGAGACACGGCGGCTGAACACACTGGTCGAGAACCTGATGGAGGTGACCCGCTTCGACGCGGGTACGGCACGGCTCGTCCTGGACGACGTCGATGTCGCCGACCAGGTGACGGCGTGCATCGACGCACGGGCGTGGCTGGACGCGGTGGAGCTGGACGCCGAGCGCGGGATCATGGCACGGCTCGATCCGCGCCGTCTCGACGTGATCCTGGCGAACCTGATCGGCAACGCGCTCAAGCACGGCGGCTCGCCGGTGCGCGTGTCGGTGCGGACGGCGGAGGACGACCTGTTCATCGAGGTGCGCGACCACGGGCCGGGCATCCCCGAGGACGTACTGCCGCATGTCTTCGACCGGTTCTACAAGGCGAGCGCGTCGCGGCCGCGTTCGGAGGGCTCGGGTCTCGGCCTGTCGATCGCGATGGAGAACGCCCTGATCCACGGCGGCGACATCACGGCGGCCAACTCGCCGGACGGCGACGGGGCGGTGTTCGTGCTGCGGCTGCCGCGCGACGCGTCGCGGACGGGCACCGGTACGGAGCGGGACGGGAAGCAGGAGGGTGGCGGTGATGGGGATGCGTGAGCGACGGGGCCTGGTCGCGCTCGCGGGGGTCGCCGTGGTCGCCGCCGTCGCCGCCGGCTGCGGGATCCGTACGACGTCGGTGCCGGTCGACGCGGGCGCCGCGCCGTCGCGGCTGCCGTGCAGCGTGTCGGGTGAGGACCTGGCGTCACGGGCGCAGCCGCAGGCGGTGCCGGTCCGGGTGTACCTGCTGTGCGCGTCCGGTCTGGACGCGGTGGACCGTACGGTTCCGGAGACCGGCGACAAGGATCCCGAGGGCAGCAGGGTCGCGACGGCGCAGGCACTGCTGAACCAGCTCCTCGCGGAGCCGTCGGCGAGCGAACGCGCGGCGGGGTTCACCACGTCCGTCGAAGGCCCGCTGAGCGTGTCGGCGGGCCGCGGGGGAGACCCGGAGGGGGCGCTGCGGCTGAGCCGTCAGCCGGAGGACCTGCCCGCGGCGGCGCTGTCGCAGCTCGTGTGCACGTACGCCGAGAACGCGGCCGTCGCCGACGGCGGGACGGCCCTGCTCGGCGGCCCCGGCCCCTATCCGGTGCGGCGTTACGCGTGCACGGCGCAGTTGAGGGAGCGCCCGGACTCGGCGGCTCCGACCCGGCCGTCGTCCTGAGCGGTGGACGACCGGTCGGTACGGGGGCGGAACCGATCACGCCGCTCGGCGCGTCTTGGGGGGCGTGCAGCGTCTTGGTTCGGACGGCAATGCCGTCATCCGCTTCCGCGCGGCGGGGCTCATCCTCCTCATCGCTCATCTCGTGCTCGTGGGGTGGCTGACGCTCCGGCCGCGGGACGTGATGTGGGTGACGGCGGCCAATCTGGAGCCGTTGGCCGGGATCAGGGCCGACCTGGCGCTGGGGCCGCTGGAGGCCGCCAGACGTATCGGCGAGGGTCTGTTGCTGCTGGCCCCGCTCGGGGTGCTGCTGCCCATGGCGGGGGGCCGGCTGGCCGTCTCCCCGTGGGCGTCGCTGGCCCGTACGGTCGCGGCGGGCGCGCTGGTGTCACTGGGCATCGAGCTGGTGCAGACGGCGGTGCCGGGGCGGGTCGTGGACGTGGACGCGCTGCTGCTGAACACCACGGGCGTGGCGCTGGCGCACCTCGCGGTGGTGCCCGCGTGGCGGGGGCGGCTACGGCGCCGGCAGCAGCGGCCGGGCGAGGACCGGCGGCCGGGCGGGAGCCGGGGCCGGGGGCTGGGCGTCCTGCGGGACGACGTCCCTCAGGGTGCGACCCCGAGGATTCCCAGGGTCGGCATCGCCCCGTAGTCCGACGTTTTGTCCAGGGCTTTGGGGCGAGGATGGAGTCAATCGAAGGATTCGACTTCCTCCCGCGAAGGAGCCCACCATGGCCGCACTTGCCCGCCCTCGTGACGGACGCATGATCGGCGGAGTGTGCGCAGCGCTGGCCCGGCGCTTCGGCACCTCCGCGACGACGATGCGCGTGATCTTCGTGGCGTCGTGCCTGCTGCCCGGCCCGCAGATCCTGCTGTACCTGGCGCTGTGGATGCTGCTGCCGTCGGAGAAGGCCGCGAAGCCGGCCTGGTAGTCACTCCGCGCAGGCCGAAGGGGGCGCCCACCGTGACCGGTGGGTGCCCCCTTCGGCGTGGGTGCTGCCGGGTGGCTCAGCCCCCGAGGCCGGCGACCGGGAGGGTGCCGCCGACGGGCAGGCCGCCGAGGAGGCCGGTGACGGTGGCCGGGTCGATGGGCAGGCCCTGGAGCGAGGCGTTCTTGGTGACGGCGCCGGCCAGCTCCTGGGTGGTGGCGAGGAGCTCGGTGGCGTTGTTCGGAGACTGCTCGACGGCGGACTGGACGACCGGCACCGCGGTGGCGGTGGCGGTGCCCAGCGCGGCGCCGGCGGGCGTCGTGGTGGCCGCGGAGGCGGTGCCGGCGGTGGCGGCGGCGAACGCGGCGCCGAGGGCGGCGACACCGAGGGTCTTGGCGGCAGACTGCTTCATCGAATTTCGTCCTTGGGAGAACTCGGGGAAAGATGAGCGGCTCTGCAACTTAGTCATCGTCCGGCGGCCCCCGCAAACACCCGAACGGCCAGGTCATGGAATTTCCCGGCCGTTCGGGGAGGGTCGGCTTCAGGGCTTCTTGAGGGAGGAATCGCTGGTCGCGGCGGTCTGACGGAACAGCCATTCGGACTTCAACTCGGCGTACCCGGGCTTGATCACGTCATTGATCATCGCCAGTCGTTCGTCGAAAGGAATGAATGCTGATTTCATCGCATTGACGGTGAACCACTGCATGTCGTCGAGCGTGTAACCGAACGTCTCGGTCAGCAGCTCGAATTCACGGCTCATGCTGGTGCCCGACATCAACCGGTTGTCGGTGTTGACCGTGGCCCGGAAGTGCAGGGTGCGCAGCAGCCCGATGGGGTGCTCCGCGTACGAGGCGGCGGCACCGGTCTGGAGGTTGGAGGTGGGGCACAGCTCCAGCGGGATGCGCTTGTCGCGTACGTACGCGGCGAGGCGGCCGAGCGCGACGGTGCCGTCCTCGGCGACCTGGATGTCGTCGATGATGCGCACCCCGTGGCCGAGGCGGTCGGCGCCGCACCACTGGAGCGCCTGCCAGATGGACGGCAGGCCGAAGGCCTCGCCCGCGTGAATGGTGAAGTGGTTGTTCTCGCGCTTGAGGTACTCGAAGGCGTCGAGGTGGCGGGTGGGCGGGAAGCCGGCCTCGGCGCCCGCGATGTCGAAGCCGACGACGCCCAGGTCGCGGTAGCGGTTGGCGAGTTCGGCGATCTCCAGGGCGCGGGCGGCGTGCCGCATGGCGGTGAGCAGGGCGCCCACGCGGATGCGGTGGCCGTTCTCGCGGGCACGCCGCTCACCGAGGCGGAAGCCCTCGTTGACGGCTTCGACGACCTCTTCGAGGGTGAGGCCCGCCTCGAGGTGCTGTTCCGGGGCGTAGCGGACTTCCGCGTACACGACACCGTCCTCGGCGAGGTCCTCGGCGCACTCGGCGGCGACGCGGACGAGGGCCTCGCGGGTCTGCATGACGGCGCAGGTGTGCGCGAAGGTCTCCAGGTAGCGCTCCAGCGAACCGGAGTCGGCGGCCTCGCGGAACCAGATGCCGAGCTTGTCGGGCTCGTGCTCGGGCAGCGCCGTGTATCCGGTGGCGTCGGCGAGGTCGAGGATGGTGCCGGGGCGCAGACCACCGTCGAGGTGGTCGTGGAGCAGCACCTTGGGGGCGCGGCGGATCTGGTCCGCGGTAGGGATCTGGGGTGTCTGGCTCGTCATTTTCGAACTCTAGCCCCTACGCGCGTAGAAGGAGCCTCTTTCACGCGGCTGTCGATACGTAACAGTGACCCCGCGTACGGATCGCGTACACCTGCTCTTCTGAGACTGTTCTGCCATGGCACACCACGCACTCGTAGGTACGGGAGGCACGCGGGCGCCCGGACTGGGCCGGCCCGTCGGGACGTCCGTTTCGGCGGTGGGCGGCGTGGTGCTGCTCCTCCCGGACGGGGAGCCGGAGTCGGCCCGCGGCCCGTCGCCGGTCGCGCGCGCCGCCGCCCTGCCGACGGCGCGCCGCCTGGCCCGCGCGGGGCGGGCGGACGGGCTGGTGGCCCATGTGGTGCGGTACCGGGGGCGCGGCTGGAACGGCGCGGACGCGCGGCTCGCGGCGGACGCGCGGTGGGCGGTGTCGGAGGTCGTACGCCGGTACGGCGACGTCCCGGTCTGTCTCGTCGGGCGCGGCATGGGCGGCCGGGCGGCGCTGCGCGCGGCGGGCCACACGGCCGTCAACTCGGTGCTGGCACTCGCCCCTTGGCTGCCCGAGGACGATGTGGCGGCGACACCCGAACCGGTGAAACAGCTCGCCGGGCGTCACGTACTGATCGTGCACGGCACCAACGACATGCGTACGGATCCGGACCTGTCGTACCGGCTGGCGGAGCGCGCCAAGAAGGCGAACCGGGACACGTGCCGGTTCGAGGTCCACTCGGACGGTCACGCGCTGCGCGAGCACCACGACGAAGTGGCCGCGCTGACCGCCGACTTCGTGCTGGGCGCGCTGTTCGGCCACCCCTTCTCCCGCCCGCTCGCCGACGCCTTCGCCGCACCCCCGCCGCTGGGGCTGCGGATGCCGCTGGCCTCGGGCTTCGGGAGGGCGCTGCGGCGGTAGGCGGCCTTCCCGCCCGGCCGCAGGTCCCGCCGCTCGTACCGCAGCGCCGGGTCACCGCACGCCTCACTGGGCTGTGACGTCCTCGTACGGCGCCAAGCACTTCTCATCCTGCCGGATGGGCCCGACCACCCGGGACAGGCCAACCAGCACCGCATCGGGGCTGACCCCGTCGGAGAACGTCGCTTCGACGGCCGGGTCGCGCCCGTAGGTGATGATGAGCTTCCGTCCGCCGTCGGAGTGTCCTTCACGCCACACCCAATCCACGCCGTCGATGTTCGCGCACGGGTCGATGGTCGGCGCGGGTGGCTCGAGGCCGCAGCGCACTATCACCGCACCGTCCCCCCACACCGCCGCACCCGGGACGTCGGTGCGGGTGCGTTCGCGGCCCGCCATCTGCTCCGGGTAGCCCTTGGCGATCGTCGCGCACTCGGACGCGTGGGCCCGGGGAGCGGCTTCGAGGCCGAAGGTGGGCGAGGTCATCTCCCGGACGGTGAGAATGGAGACCACGCCGATACCGACGGCCGCCGTTGTCATGACGGTGACCCGGGCCTTCGTGAAAGGCCCCCCGATTCTTCTTCCTGGCATGCCAGGACCGTACGCGAATCCCCCAAGAGGCGGGTTACCAGGGCTGGTTCCACCGCATCACCCGACGGTGTTCTTCGGGGCAGTGCCCCAAAGGGCAGTGGCTGACGGGACGTCGCGGACCGTCAATGGCCGCGCCTATGTTCGTCTCCACGGTCATCCCGAAGGAAAGAGGGGGAATTTCCCATGCGCAAAGCAACCAAGGGTCTCGTGCTCGCGGGTGCGGCGACCGCGATGCTCGCCGGAACGGTCGCACCGGCGACCGCGGCGACTGCCGGTGCGGCGAAGGCCACGAGCCCGTACGCGAACGTCCGGCTGGAGAAGGTCTGGGGCAAGATCGGCATGTGCCTGTCCATGGACGGGTCGACGAAGAACAACGCCGTACTGAAGCTGCGGGGGTGCAGCAAGAATGACGCCTCCCAGCGGTGGACCCTGAGCGGCAGCAAGGGCGTCTACACCATCAAGAACCGGAAGTCCGGGAAGTGCCTGGGCGTCTCCAGCACGAAGAGCGGCACGCAGGTCACACAGCGGAGCTGCAACGCCAAGTCGTCCACGCAGCAGTGGACTCTCGGCGGAAGCAAGATCATCAGCAAGTGGGCGGGCAAGGTGATCACCGCCAACAATGACGCGTCCGGCACCAAGATAGTGATCAGCCAGTACGACAAGTCGACGGCGGGCCGCAAGAAGCAGGAGTGGGGCCTGTCGTAGGCCACCGCTGCCCCCGTCGGCAGCGCTCACGCCGAGGCCCCGCCACACCGTGTGTGGCGGGGCCTCCCCTCGTCGGCGGGGCTTCGCGCGGCCGAGGATTGTGTGCCGGTCAGCGGTTGGCCAGCTTGGCCTTCCAGGTGCCGGTGTGGCCGGCGACCTCCTGGACCTTGTCCACGCCCTTGCCGAAGGACTTCAGCCGGGGCGTGGCCTTCCAGGTGGTGGAGGCGGTGGCGACGCCGGTGTTGACCGCGCCGACCGTGCCCTTGTGGATGGTGATGGCGGCGTTGATGTTCTTGACGTCACTGGCGGCACGCGGGGTCCCGGTGACCTTGCCCTTGACGACGTCGTAGCGCAGGTTCACCGTCTCGCTGGTGACCGGGATGTTGAATATCGTTTCCGTCACGGTGAAGGAGATCTGCTGGGTGCTCTTGCCCTTGACGCTCTTGGCGGTGACCTCGGTGACGAACTTCACATCGGCGTTGTAGGGGTCGACGACTTTGAGCTGACGGTTGAAGTTGCCCTTGGTCTGGTTGATGAGGGCCTTGTAGATGTCCCGGTTCTGCAGGTACTTGACGAACCGGGCCTGCTTGCCCGCCGGCAGCTTGAGGAACGACTGGAGGGCCTTCTTGGCCTCGGGCGTCTTCTGGTGCTTGAGGTAGGTGGTGTAGCCGGCGACGGTGAGCTCGGCGGCGAGCTTCGCGTCGGCCCGGGCGGCCGCCTGGGTGGGGTGGACGGTGGCGGCCGCGGCGGACGCGGCCGGGGCCAGGACGGCGAGAGTGGCCGCGCCGGCGACAACCGTGATGGCGATGCGGCGCGTGGTGATGCGGCCGTGCATGAAGTTCTCCTTGCGGCTGTGGTGCTTGATGGTGCGCAACGAGCCTATGGAGAGGGCGAGTTGACCGATATTGTCTCTTGGGGCATTGCCCTTGAGGGACCATCCCGTGAGACGGCTCCACTTATGGCGTGCCGGTGTCAGCGGGGGCGGCTAAATTGTTCATGATCACCGCCGCACCCAGGGCACGGGGCTCTGCTGGGAACTGCGGGATCAGGAAGGACCAGCTATGACCGAGCGGTCCGACACGGCAGATACGTCTTGTGCTTACCGGCGTACCGGGGCTGACCCGGTACGGGGGATCGGGAGGCTGAAGAGGCTGACGGGCCGGGAGAGGGAAGTGCTTCTCCTCCTGGGCACAGGACTGGGCAACCGTGCCCTTGCGCGAGAGCTGGGCATCGCGGAGCGCACGGTAAAGGCGCACATCGCGCGGATCGTGGAGAAGCTGGAGCAGCAGACGCGGTTGCAGGCCGCGGTGCTGTCCGTGATCGCACACGAGGTGCTGTGCGTCGATTGCCACTGCGCATGCCGGCAGGACCCCTTGCGGCCGGCATTCCGGGGCCCGTCTGCCGCATGAATGACGGCCGCGTCCGACCGTCCCTGCCCCGGGCGCGGCCCCGCGGCGGAGTGGACCCGGCGGTATGTCCCGCCGGTGTCCGTCCTCTCCGGTCCGCACCCCCCACGCCCTGCGCGGGGGTCGTCTCACACGACCTCCTCAGGCGGCGTTCATATCCGGGGCATGCCTGGAAAAGTGCCATGATGAAGTGTCCAGGATGCCCTTATCCGCGCCTCGGACGAGGCCGAAGCCCAACAGCAAGGAACCTGACATGGCCACTGGAGCGACCGACAGCCCTGCGACCCTCTACGGGCCGGTCTCCATCGTTCTCGGCACCGTCGCACTGATCACCGCGGTGTTCTCCGGCTACCTCGGGATCGCGATCCCGCTCCTGGCCGGCAGTCTCGCCGTCACCTTCGCCGCCCTTGGTCTGGGCAGCAAGCTCAACCGAGGCCAGTGCGCCATCGGCCTGGCCACGGGGGCCCTCGGCGTGCTGTACCCGGTCTTCCTCGTCGCCGCCTTCAGCGCCTGACGCGTTTACCCCCGGGCACGGGGAGAACGCCCGACCCCGCCGCAGGCCGCCGCATGGAGCAAGGGGCCGCCGCGCAATGCGCGTGGCGGCCCCTTTTCCTGCCCGGCCGACTCCTTTCCGGCCGACTCCTTTCCCCTGTCCGGCCGACTCCTTTCCCTGCCCGGCCGGCCGGTCCGCGGCATGGCCCCACGAAAGGCCACTGCCCTTCGGGGCACTGCCCCAGGAGACACTTACGCCCCAAGATCCCTTCTTCCTATGGTCGTTGGCACCGCCTTGAGACGTTCAAGCAGGACGAAGGGAAATGAAGAATGCACCTTTCTCGTTTCGCCAGGGTGACGGCGCTTTCCATAGCTCCGCTCACGCTCGTCGCGGGGGGATTCCAGGCGTCCGCCTCCACCGAATCGCCCTCCGACCGCACCCCGCGCCCCAGCACTGCCGCGTTCTCCATGTCCGCGCTGTCCTCCAACGGACTGAAGGACGTGTCCGGCCTCAGCGCGAACAGTGCCGAAGGCAGGACCCTGCAGACGCAGGGGTTCGGCGTCATGCGAGCCGCTTCGGGTGAGACCGCGGTCGTCGACCGTTCCATGGCCCGTGAGGGGATCACCGCGGCCGCCGGCAAGGGCTTCGTGGAGCTGTCGTGGAAGGGCTACGCGAACGACGCCCGCTACGTGATCACCCGGGACGGCAAGGACGTGGCCACCCTGGCCGCGGGGGTGACGTCCTTCCGCGACACGACCGTGAAGCCGGGCGCCGAGCATCACTACCAGGTCGTTCCGCTGCTGCCGAAGAGCGGCGCCCCGGAGTCCCGGCTGTACGGCATGAAGGTGTCCGTCCCCGCGTCCGGATCACTGACGGGTCTGCGCAAGGCGGCGTCCGAGCGGGCCGAGAGAGCGGCCGTGGCCGCGACGTCCACGCTGACCTGGACCGGCTTCATCCCGGAGAAGAAGGTCGACGCTCCCACGGCGGGCTGTGACTACGGCAAGAACTTCCAGTTCGGCGGCGACGGGCACTCCGATTTCAACTGGAAGTCGAGCAAGTACCGCTTCGCCGTGCACGCGACCGTCACGTGGAAGTCCAAGAGCGTGGTGGGCAACAAGCACATCAACCCCACCACCGTGTACGTGAAGAAGACCGGCAAGTACGTCACCAAGAAGACCGCCAGCGCCGCGAACACCTACGCCAAGAAGCTGGGGTCCGGCAAGAACTACGTGGACGTACGGATGGTCGTGCACGCCACCAACCCCTTCTGCAAGGGCCTGGGCGGAGTCAAGGGTGCTGCTTCCGGAGCCTTCACCATGAACCTCACCCAGAGCGGGAACTACACCATCCGCTCCGGCAAGCACCGGATGTTCCCCAACCACCACATCTACATTTACGACGGCGGCAAGGTCACCAACGTCTACACACGCAAGTACGCCAACGTCGCCTGCCTGATCGGTTCGGTCGCCTGCCCCGAGGCCGACCTGACCGGCCGCTACGGCAAGTTCTGACCTCCCCGGCGGGGCTCGCCATCACCCCGGCTCGTTCAGGAGGCGGCCCCGGCGGGAGAGCAGGAACCGTTTGAAGGCGGCCACCGGGGGCGTGTCGGGGTGGCCGTCGAGCCAGGCGACGCCGATCTCGCGGGCCGCGCGCGGGGAGGTGACCGTGAGCTCGACGACCCCCGGGCGGGCGACGGCCGGGGGCGGCAGCAGTGCGACGCCGAGGCCCGCGGCGACCAGGCCGCGCAGCGTCTCGGCCTCCTCCCCCTCGAAGGCGATCCGGGGGTTGAAGCCCGCCTCGGCGCACAGCGCGTCGGTGATGCGGCGCAGCCCGTAGCCGGGCTCCAGGGTGACGAACGTTTCGTCGGCGGCCTCCGCGAGGCGGACGCGCTTGCGGGTGGCCAGCCGGTGGTCGTCCGGGACGACGAGCCGTAGCCGCTGCTCGTCCAGGCGGCGGGCCACCAGGTCGGGGGCGTCCGGGACCGGGGAGGTCAGGCACAGGTCCAGGTCGCCGGCGCGGAGGCGCTCGATCATGGCCTCGCCGTAGTTCTGGACGAGCGTGAAACGGACCTTGGGGTGGTCGACCCGGAAGGCGCGGATGAGCTCGGGGACGGTCTCCGAGCCCATCGTGTGCAGGAACCCGAAGGCGACCCGCCCCGCCGACGGGTCGGCGTCCGCCCGTACCGCGTCGGCCGAGCGCTCCACCTCCGCCAGCGCCCGCTCGGCGGAGGCCAGGAAGGTGCGGCCGGCCGGGGTGAGCGAGACCGTGCGGCCCTTGCGGGCGAACAGCGAGACGCCCAGGTCCTGTTCGAGCCGGACCATGGCCCTCGACAGGGTCGACTGCGGCACACCGAGATCGTGCGCGGCGCGCGTCACATGCTCGTGGCGGGCGACCGCCGCGAAGTACGCGAGCCGCGGCGCCAGCAGCAGCCCCATGTCTTCTTCGTTACTGTTCGGTGACAGCCACTCCCGTGAGCTGTGGTTATGCGCCATGGGAACGATTAAAGCCGTTCCGTGCATTGGACGCATCAAGCCCGGGTGCCTACGGTCGAGACATGCCTTCCGCCAGTACCAAGGCGGCCGCCACCGACGCGGTCGCCGACACTCGCCTTTCCCCCGGCCGCCCCGGTTACCGCCGGATGAGCTTCGCGCTCTTCGCCGCCGGAGTCGCCACCTTCGCCCTTCTCTACTCGACGCAGGCCCTGCTCCCGGCCGTTTCCGCCGACTTCGGCGTGAGCGCCTCGGCCGCCAGCTGGACCGTGTCCGCCGCGACCGGCGCGCTCGCCCTGTGCGTCCTGCCGCTGAGCGCCGTGTCCGAGCGGTTCGGCCGCCGCACCCTGATGACCGCCTCCCTCGTGGTGGCCGTCGTCGTCGGGCTGCTGGTGCCGTTCGCGCCGAGCCTGGAGTGGCTGGTGGCGCTGCGCGCCGTGCAGGGCGCCGCGCTCGCGGGAGTGCCCGCGTCGGCGATGGCGTACCTGGCGGAGGAGGTACGGCCCAAGGCGCTGGTCGCCGCGATCGGCCTGTTCGTGGCGGGCAACAGCATCGGCGGCATGAGCGGCCGGCTGGTCACGGGGTGGGTGGCCCAGCTGTGGGGCTGGCGCGCGGCGCTCGCCGCTGTCGGACTGATGGCCGTGGTGTGCCTGGTGGTGTTCCGGCTGATGATTCCCAGGGCGCGGCACTTCTCGCCCGGTTCGCCGAACCCGCGCGCGCTGGCCGCGGCCGTACGCACGCATCTGTCGGACCCGCTGCTGATGCGCCTGTACGCGATCGGCGCTCTGTTCATGACCGTCTTCGGCGCCGTCTACACGGTGATCGGCTACCGGCTCGTCGAGGCGCCGTTCTCGCTCCCGCAGGGCGTGATCGGCTCGATCTTCCTCGTCTACCTGGTCGGTACGGTGTCGTCGGCCGCGGCCGGCAAGCTGGTCGGCCGCATGGGGCGGCGCGGCGCGCTGTACCTGGCGGTGACCACGACGGCCGCGGGCCTGCTGCTGTCCCTGTCGGACACGCTCACGTCGGTGCTCCTCGGCCTGGTCCTGATCACGGCCGGATTCTTCGCCGGGCACGCGGTCGCCTCGTCGTCGGTGAGCCGCACGGCGAAGACGGGCCGCGCGCAGGCGTCGGCGCTGTACCAGTCGGCGTACTACGTGGGGAGCAGCGCGGGCGGCACGCTCGGCGCGGTCGCCTTCCACGCCGGCGGCTGGGCGGGCACGGTCCTGCTGGGGCTGGTCGCCGTCCTCGGAGTCGTCTCCCTGACCCTGTACGGGACGCACGCCGCGCGCGTACAGGACCGCAAGTCCCGCGAAACGTACAACCACACCGCTTCCCCGAGCGTCCTAAGGGCATAACTACCACTAGGGGCTCCAGGGGAGTGGTGTACGTGGGTGGGATACGCAGACGGGCCGGGGTCGTGCTCGGTCTCACGGGGCTGGTCGTGCCGTTGACGGTCGCGCTGGGGGCCGCACCGGCCCAGGCGGCGTCCTGTACGACGTCGACCGGGCCGTACCAGAAGCAGGTCGAGAAGTTCATGGGCCGGCCGGTGGACGGGAAGCAGTCGCCGGCCGACTGCCAGGCGATACAGACGTTCCAGCGCTGGCACGGGATCACGCCGACCATCGGGTACGCGGGTGAGATCACCTGGCGCACGATGAACACGATCCTCCAGCAGCGGGCCGCGGGGAAGAACCCCAACGCTGCGGGCACGTGCCCCACCAACAAGGGGCGCATCGCGTGCGTGGACCTGACGCGGCAGCTGAGCTGGATCCAGGACGGCGCCAGGCTCACCTACGGACCGGTGCCGGTGCGGACCGGCCGCGACGGCGACGAGACCCGTACCGGCGCGACGAAGATCTACCACCGCAACATCAACCACTGGTCGACGCTCTACAAGGTGCGGATGCCGTACGCGCAGTTCTTCGACGGCGGCCAGGCGTTCCACTCCGTCGGCAAGTCGATGTACAACCCGCCCGGTTCGCGCGGCTGCGTCAACATGCGCGAGGCGGACGCCAAGGCGTACTGGAACCTGCTGAGGAACGGCGACGACGTGTTCGTCCACGGGCGCAAGCCCGGAACGTGACCCGCGTTGTCAGTCCCCTCCTGTAGCTTCCGTCGTGAGGCATGGGAAGCGCGACAGGGGCGGACGCGATGACTGATGTGGCGAGCGATGTGGCCAGCCTGGAGCAGTACCGGACCGAGCTGACCGGGTACTGCTACCGCATGCTGGGGTCGGCCTTCGAGGCGGAGGACGCCGTCCAGGACACCATGGTCCGGGCGTGGCGGAGCTTCGAGAAGTTCGAGGGCCGGTCCTCGGTGCGTTCCTGGCTGTACCGGATCGCGACGAACGTGTGCCTGGACGCGCTGAACGCGGGCAACCGGCGGGCGCGTCCGATGGACCTGACGGCGCCGACACCGGTGGCGCAGGCGCAGTTGAACTCGCGCCCGGAGGTCACCTGGCTGGAGCCGGTGCCGGACGGGCGGGTGCTGCCGACGGTGGCCGACCCGGCGGAGGCGGCGGTGGCGAAGGAGACGGTGCGGCTCGCGTTCGTGGCGGCGCTCCAGCACCTGCCGCCGAAACAGCGGGCGGTGCTGATCCTGCGCGAGGTGCTCGCGTGGAAGGCGAGCGAGGTGGCGGAGCTGCTCGGTACCTCGGTCGCGTCGGTCAACAGCGCGTTGCAGCGGGCGCGGGCGACGCTCGCGGAGTCCGAGCCGGCGAAGACCGACACGGCCGACCCGCTCGACGAGGAGCAGAAGAAGCTCCTCGACCGGTACGTGGCGGCCTTCGAGGGGTACGACATGGCGGCCCTCACCGCACTGCTCCATGAGGACGCCACCCTGTCCATGCCGCCCTACGACCTGTGGCTCCAGGGGCACGACGACATCGTCGGCTGGATGCTGGGCGTCGGCGAGGTGTGCCGGGGCTCGCGGCTGGTGCCGGTGGTGGCCAACGGCACGCCCGCGTTCGCGCACTACCACCCCGACCCGGAGGGCGGCTTCAGCCCGTGGGCGCTCATGGTCATCGAGATCGCGGACGGCAAGGTCTCGGGCATCACGTCGTTCCTGGACGTGAAGCGCTGGTTCCCGCTGTTCGATCTCCCGGAGCGGCTGGAGGCGTAGGCGTAAGGAGCTGGTCGGCCAGCCCGACCAGCTCCAGCAGCGCCCGGAGGGCGGGCTGTGCGTTGCGCACGGTCATCCGGCGGTCCAGCCGCTGAGCGGTCAGGCGGAGCCGGCCCAGGGCCTCGACCGTGGCGAGGTTCGGCCGGGTGACGCCGCCGACGTCGCAGATGACGTCGCCGGGGTCGCCCCGCTCACCGAGCAGCGCGGTCAGCTCCTCGCAGAGGCGGGGTACGTCGGCGGGCTCGATGACGCCGGCGACGCTCAGGACGATCGGATCCTTGGTGTCCACAGAGAAGGAGACCCGCGCCGGGGGCGGAACTCATCGGCGGCCGTACGCTCCGGACCATGACTCGTGAGCCGGTCGAGCTGGTGATCTTCGACTGCGACGGCATCCTGGTGGACAGCGAGCGGACCTGTGTGCGCGTCGGCGCGGAGATCTTCGCCTATCTGGGCGTCTCGTTCACGCAGGCGGAGATCGTGGAGCTCTTCGTGGGCTCGTCGTCCGAGACGTACACGGCGATCGTGGCGGAACGGCTGGCGGGCGAGGGGGTGGTGGTCTTCGACGACATGCGGGAGCTGGCGGGGTTGGTGGGGGTCTTCAGCCGACCGGGAAGGCGCTGGTTTCCAGGGTGAGATCGAAGGGGGCGGGAAGGTGGATGTCCTCGCCGAACTTGACCGCGCTCAGGACGCGATAGACGTCGCCCTTGGGCTCACCGTAGAGGGTGACGGTCGGTCCGGCGGGAGCGAAGCGGTCGATGAGCAGATAGAGCGGGACCTTGGCCTCCGCGTAGGCGGCGGCTTTGTTCAACCGGTCGTAGCTCGCGTTGGAGAAGGACGTGATCTCCACGATCAGTTCGGCCGCCGTGAGGGGAGCGGACTCGCTCCCTTCCAGCTCGGCCACGGCGCTTTCCGGGATGACCACGAGATCCGGGACGTAGAGGCGCCCGCGCGAGGGGTGGGCCACTCCCAGCGTCTGGTAGACGCCCCAGTCATCAGGGACCACCGTGTACAGCCTGCGATGGACCTTCTCGGCGATGCGGTTAAGCGGTGCGGCGGGCGGTGGTGTCACGACAATGATCCCATCGATGATCTCCACCTTGCTGCCCTCGGGCCAGTCCGACTCCTCCCAGAAGCGGACAAGCTCGTCCCAGTGGCGACCCGGAGTCGGATCGGCGGGGAGTGCACTCATGGCGGTCTCCTTCTTCGGCTGTGACACCGACCCCAGCATGCCGAACGGGACCGACGGAGGTCCATCGGTCCCGTTCAGCCGTACGAGTGTCAGGCAATACGTTCCAGCACGACCGGGGTCGGCTCGTACGCCGTGCCCGCGGCGGCGACGTCGTAGGCGCCGTCCAGGGACTTCAGGGCGTAGTCGAACTTCTCCGGGGTGTCCGTGTGGAGGGTCAGCAGCGGCTGGCCCGCCGTGACGGTGTCGCCCGGCTTGGCGTGGAGCTCGATGCCCGCGCCCGCCTGGACCGGGTCCTCCTTGCGGGCGCGGCCCGCGCCGAGGCGCCAGGCGGCGACGCCGACGCCGTACGCGTCGAGGCGGGTGAGGACGCCCGAGGAGGGGGCGGTGACGACGTGCTGTTCGCGGGCGACCGGCAGGGCGGCGTCCGGGTCACCGCCCTGGGCGGCGATCATGCGGCGCCAGACGTCCATCGCGGAGCCGTCCGCGAGGGCCTTCGCCGGGTCGGCGTCCTTGATGCCGGCGGCGTCGAGCATCTCGCGGGCGAGTGCGATGGTGAGCTCCACGACGTCGGCGGGGCCGCCGCCCGCGAGGACCTCGACGGACTCGCGGACCTCCAGGGCGTTGCCCGCGGTCAGGCCGAGCGGGGTCGACATGTCGGTGAGCAGGGCGACCGTCTTCACCCCGTGGTCGGTGCCCAGGCCCACCATGGTGGAGGCCAGTTCGCGGGCGTCGGCGATGTTCTTCATGAACGCGCCGGAGCCGACCTTGACGTCCAGGACCAGCGAGCCGGTGCCCTCGGCGATCTTCTTCGACATGATGGACGACGCGATCAGCGGGATCGCCTCGACCGTGCCGGTGACGTCGCGCAGCGCGTACAGCTTCTTGTCGGCGGGGGCGAGGCCGTCGCCCGCCGCGCAGATCACCGCGCCCGTGGTGTCGAGGACGTGCAGCATCTCCTCGTTGGAGAGCAGCGCCCGCCAGCCGGGGATGGACTCCAGCTTGTCGAGCGTGCCGCCGGTGTGGCCGAGGCCGCGGCCGGACAGCTGCGGTACGGCGGCGCCGCACGCGGCGACCAGCGGGGCGAGCGGCAGGGTGATCTTGTCGCCCACGCCACCGGTGGAGTGCTTGTCGGCGGTGGGGCGGGACAGGGAGGAGAAGTCCATCCGCTCGCCGCTGGCGATCATCGCGGCGGTCCAGCGGGCGATCTCCGTACGGTTCATGCCGTTCAGCAGGATCGCCATGGCGAGCGCCGACATCTGCTCGTCGGCGACCTCACCGCGCGTGTAGGCGTCGATGACCCAGTCGATCTGCTCGGGGCTCAGCTCGCCCCGGTCCCGCTTGGTGCGGATGACGGAAATCGCGTCCATGGCCTAAAGGGTTCCTTCCAGCGGGGTGGGACAGTCCTGTGCGCGCGACTCTACGCGCATAGAGAAGAGGGGTGGAGAAGGACGACCCCTCCGCGGACAGCGCGGAAGGGTCGTCCCGTCTCAACCGAGGTGCTGCGGCCCGAACGCCTGCGGCAGCATCGCGGCGAGCGTCAGCACGCCCGCCGGCGTGTCCAGCAGCAGCTCGTCGCCGCCGAACTCGTACAGCAGCTGCCGGCAGCGGCCGCACGGCACCAGTACCTGGCCGCGGCCGTCCACGCACACGAAGTGCGTCAGCCGGCCGCCGCCGGTGGCCTGGAGCTGGGAGACCAGCCCGCACTCGGCGCACAGGCCGATGCCGTACGAGGCGTTCTCCACGTTGCACCCGGTGACCGTGCGCCCGTCATCGACCAGGGCCGCCGCGCCCACCGCGTAGCCCGAGTACGGGGCGTACGCGTGGGACATGGCCTCCCGGGCGGCTTCGCGCAGGGCCTCCCAGGCGTCGTCCGTCACTTGCCCTGGCCCCTCTTGTAGGGCATGCCGTCCGCCTTCGGCATACGCAGACGCTGCGCGGACAGCGCGAGCACCAGCAGCGTGGTGACGTACGGCGCGGCGTCCACGAACTGGCTGGGCAGCCGGTCGGTGCCCGCGTACCAGACGAACAGCAGGGCGGAGACGACGGCGGCCATGGCCGCGGCGACGTACTTCTTCTTGTACAGCTGCCAGATGACGAGCCCGACGAGCAGGATCGCCAGCAGCAGCAGCATGGCGTGGACGTTCTCGGCGCCGCCGCGCAGCTTGAGGCTGTCGGTGAAGCCGAACAGTCCGGCGCCCAGCGCCATGCCGCCCGGCATCCAGTTGCCGAAGATCATCGCGGCGAGACCGATGTAACCGCGGCCGCCGGTCTGGCCCTCCTGGTAGATGCCGGTGGAGACGATGGCGAGGAAGGCGCCGCCCAGGCCCGCGAGGGCGCCGGAGACGATCACGGCGATGTACTTGTACTTGTAGACGTTGACGCCGAGGGACTCGGCGGCGACCGGGTTCTCACCGCAGGAGCGCAGCCGCAGGCCGAAGCCGGTGCGCCACAGGACCCACCAGGTGCCGGGGATGAGCAGCAGCGCGACGACGGTCAGCAGCGACAGGTTGGTGACCAGGCCGCCGAGCACGCCCGCGAGGTCGGAGACGAAGAACCAGTGCTTGGCCTGGAGGTCGGCCAGCCCGTCCGACAACCCCGGGATGGTGATGTCGGTGACCCGGTCGATGCGCGGGGACTGCTTGGAGGAGCCGCCCGGGGCCTCGGCGAACGTGAAGTTCGACAGGTAGCGGGTGGCGCCGGTGGCGAGGATGGTGATGGCCACGCCGGAGACGATGTGGTTGACGTTGAAGGTGACCGTCATGACCGCGTGCAGCAGGCCGCCGAGCGCGCCGCCGACGATGCCCAGCAGGACGCCGGTCCACGGGCCCCACTGGTAGCCCGCCCAGGCACCGAACCAGGTGCCCATGATCATCATGCCTTCGAGGCCGATGTTGACCACGCCGGCCCGCTCGGACCACAGGCCGCCGAGACCCGCGAGGCCGATGGGGACGGCCAGCTGGAGGGCGCCGGAGACCTGGCCCACGGAGGTGAGGTCGTCGGCGCCGCTGATCACACGGACCAGCGAGAACAGTGCCAGGCCGCCGGCGATGATCAGCAGCACGACGGGCAGGGACAGCCGGCGGCGTCCGCCGCCCTTCTTGGGCGCCGCGGCAGCGGCCGTAACGGTGCTCGTGGACTCGCTCATGCCGCCACTTCCTCCTTGTTCTTGCGGGCCTGGGCGGCAAGCTCCTCGCCGACCTTCTGCTGCTGACGGCGCAGCCCGTACTGCCGGACGAGCTCGTACGCCACGACGACGGAGATCACGATCAGGCCCTGCATGATCGTGGCGATCTCCTTCTCGAAGCCGTACTGGTCCAGCGACGCGGACGCCTTGTCCAGGAAGGCGATGAGCAGCGCGGCGAAGAAGATGCCGACCGGGCTGTTGCGGCCGAGCAGGGCGATGGTGATGCCCGTGAAGCCCACGCCGACGGGGAAGCTCAGGCTGTACGTGTGGGTCTGGCCGAGCAGCATCGGCATACCGGCGAGGCCGGCGACCGCGCCCGAGATCAGCATGGCGGTGAGCACCATCTTCTTGGCGTCCACACCGCTCGCCTGGGCGGCGGAGCCGCTGGCGCCGGTGGCGCGCAGGTCGAAGCCGAAGCGGGTGCGGTTGAGGACGAACCAGTAGACGACGCCGAGCGCGAAGGCGACGAAGGTGAAGCCGTAGATGGTGCCGCCGTCCACGTCCAGGCCGGGCATCCAGCCGGACTCGGCGATCTCACCGGTGGTGAGGTCGTTGGAGCCGGGCGGCTGCACACCGAGGTTGGCGGGCAGGATCATCCAGGCGATCAGGCTGGTGGCGATGGCGTTCAGCATGATCGTGGAGACGACCTCGCTGACGCCGCGGGTGGTCTTCAGGACGCCCGCGATACCGGCCCACAGGGCGCCGACGAGCATCGCGACGAGGACGATCAGCAGGATGTGGAGCGGGCCGGGCAGCTCGACGGCGGCGCCGACGACCGCGGCGAGCATCACCGCGAGGCGGTACTGGCCGTCCACACCGATGTTGAACAGGTTCATCCGGAAGCCGATGGCGACCGCCAGCGCGGCGAGGTAGTACGTGCCGGTCTGGTTGAGGATGAGGACCTGGATGTCGGTGAACTCCAGGCTCTGGAACATGATCCGGTACGGCTCGAACGGGTCACGGTCCGAGACCAGCAGCACCACGGAGGTGAGCAGGAAGGCCACGACCAGGGCGAGCACCGGGCCGGCGAGGCCCAGGATCAGCCGGTCCTTGTCGAACTTCTTCATCGGCCCTCACCGTTCGCGTTCTCGTCGTGGTGCTCGAGGTGGCCGGTCGCGGCGCCGGTCATGGCCGAGCCCAGCTCCTCCGGGGTGATCGTGGCGGGGTCCGCGTCCGCGACCAGGCGGCCGCGGTACATCACCCGCAGGGTGTCGGAGAGCCCGATGAGCTCGTCCAGGTCGGCGGAGATCAGCAGCACCGCCAGGCCCTCGCGGCGGGCCTCGCGGATCTGGTCCCAGATCTGCGCCTGTGCGCCGACGTCCACACCGCGGGTGGGGTGGGCGGCGATCAGCAGCTTGGGGGCGTGGCTCATCTCGCGACCGACGATCAGCTTCTGCTGGTTGCCGCCGGAAAGGGAGGCCGCGGTGACCTCGATGCCCGGGGTGCGGACGTCGTACTCGCGCACGATCCGCTCGGTGTCCTTGCGGGCGGCCTTGAGGTCGAGGATGCCGCGCTTGCTGTTGGGGGCCTCGGTGACGTGCCCGAGGATGCGGTTCTCCCACAGCGGGGACTCCAGCAGCAGGCCGTGGCGGTGGCGGTCCTCGGGGATGTAGCCGATACCGCCCTCGCGGCGCTTGCGGGTCGGCGCGTGGGAGATGTCGGCGCCGTCGAGGGTGATGACACCGCCGTCGAGGGCACGCAGGCCGATCAGTGCCTCGATGAGCTCGGTCTGGCCGTTGCCCTCGACGCCGGCGATGCCCATGACCTCGCCCTTGTGGATGGTGAAGCCGATGCCCGCCAGGACCTCGCGGACGATGCCGTCCGGGTCGGTCTCGGTGAGGCGCAGGTCCTCGACCGTGAGCATGGGGACGTCCGTGACCGTCGACTCCCGCGTCTCGGGCGACGGCAGCTCGGCGCCGACCATCAGCTCGGCGAGCTGCTTGGTGGTGGCGGTGCGCGGGTCGGCGGTGCCGACGGTCGTACCGCGGCGGATGACGGTGATGTCGTCGGCGACGGACAGCACCTCGCCCAGCTTGTGCGAGATGAAGATGACCGTCAGGCCCTCGGCCTTGAGCTCGCGCAGGTTGGCGAAGAGCGCGTCGACCTCCTGCGGGACGAGCACGGCGGTCGGCTCGTCCAGGATGAGGGTGCGGGCGCCGCGGTAGAGGACCTTGAGGATCTCCACGCGCTGGCGGTCGGCGACACCGAGCTGCTCGACCAGGACGTCCGGGCGGATGTTCAGCCCGTACGCGTCCGAGATCTCCATGATCTTCTTGCGGGCCTTGGCACCGATGCCGTACAGCTTCTCGCTGCCGAGGACGACGTTCTCCAGCACCGTGAGGTTGTCGGCCAGCATGAAGTGCTGGTGGACCATGCCGATGCCGATCGCGATGGCGTCGGCGGGGCTGGAGAAGGAGACCTGCTTGCCGTCGATGGTGATGGTGCCCTCGTCCGGCTTCTGCATGCCGTAGAGGATCTTCATCAGGGTCGACTTGCCGGCCCCGTTCTCACCGATGAGGGCGTGGACGGTCCCCTTGCGGATGGTGATGTCGATGTCGTGGTTGGCGACGACGCCGGGGAAGCGCTTGGTGATGCCGCGCAGTTCTACGGCGGCGGCGGCCGATGCAGCCGGCGGCGATGACGGGCTGGACGCGTTGATGACGCACTCTCCTTGGCGGGAAAGGAGCTTTGAGGAGCGGGAGGGCGGGTGGGCAGGTGCCGAAGTTATCGCGCCGGGCGGGGCTCTACGCGCGTAGCGACAGCGAAGGGAAAACCGGAGCGAACATGGTCCGGGTCCGGAGGGGCGGCCTCTCGCCGCCTCTCCGGACCCGCGGACCCACGTCCGGCCGCGCGGTTACGGAGCGGTCTTGACCTTGATCTTGCCGGCGGAGATGTCGGCCTTGGCCTTGTCCACGGCCGCGATGACATCGGTCATCTTGGTGAAGGCCGGGTTGGAACGGGCCAGGCCCACGCCGTCCTTGTCGAGGCCGTAACGGACCTCACCGGACTGCGGCTTGCCGTCCTTGACCGACTTGATCAGGTTGTAGACGGAGTCGGAGACGTCCTTGGTCACCGAGGTGAGGATGTACTCCTTGTAGGGAGCCAGGCCCTTCTGGTTGTACTGGTCCGAGTCGACGCCGATGGCCCACTTCTTGGCCTTGGCGGCGGCCTCGATCGAGCCCGAGCCGGCGAGACCGGCGGCGGCGTAGATGACGTCGGCGCCCGCGTCCAGCTGGCCCTCCGCGGCGGCCTTGCCCAGGTCCGGCTTGGAGAAGCCACCGAAGTCCGGCGGCTGCGTCAGGTACTGGACCTTGACGTTGACGGCCTTGTTGGTGTCCTTGACGCCCTGGACGAAGCCCGCCTCGAACTTCTTGATCAGCGGGGTCTCGACACCGCCGATGAAGCCGACGGTCTTGGACTTGGTCACCTTGGCGGCGGCGACACCGGCCAGATAGGAGCCCTGCTCCTCGTTGAAGACCAGGTTGGCGATGTTCTTGCCGGTCTTCGAGGTGTCGTCGATCAGGCCGAAGGTGGTCTTCGGGAACTTGGGCGCGACCTCGGCGATGGCGGGCGCGTAGGCGAAACCGACACCGATGACCGGGTTGTTGCCGGCGCGGGCCAGCTCGGTGAGGCGCTGGACCTTGTCCGGGTCGCCCTCGCCCTCGCTCGGCTCGGCTTCGGTGCCCTTGATGTCGAGGTCCTTCTCGGCCTTCTCGAGGCCGGCGAACGCCGCATCGTTGAACGACTGGTCGCCGCGGCCACCGATGTCGTACGCGATGGCTGCCTTGGCTTCGCCGTCGGAAGCACTGTCCGACGACTTTCCGCCACATGCGGTGGCGCTGAGTGCGAGTGCCGCGGACGCGACGCCCACGGTTGCGATCCTGGTGATCCGGCGCAAGGGAGGCTCCTTCGACCTGACCTAAGCGCCTCTTCTCGGCGCTGGTTTCGCGGCGATCGTAACGCGCGTAGATGTCAGGTAAAGGCCTGTTCGGTAGCCGTTACCAGATCGACGCGAACAGCGGATGGCCTGGGCGGTACCGCCACCAGGCGTAGTGGAGCACTGCCGGTTGGTGACCGGAAATGGGCGGTCGGCCCACTGCGTGACGAGGCCGTGTGAGCCGCCCTGTCACGCGGTGGGCCGGGGTCCGCCGGGGGTCAGAGGCCGCCGTCGATCAGGGCGGCGGCGGTGAAGAGTTCGACGCCGACCTCGATGGCCCGTTCGTCGATGTCGAAGTTGCCCCGGTGGAGGTCGAGCCGGGCCGTATCACCCGGGCGGCGGACGCCCAGCCGGGCCATCGCACCGGGCACGTGCTCCATGTACCAGGAGAAGTCCTCGCCGCCCAGGCTCTGCTCGGTGTCCTCGATCGCGTACGCGCCGCAGCGCGCCTCCATCGCGTCGTGCAGCAGCTGCGCGACGGACGCGTCGTTGACGACCGGCGGGACGCCCCGCACGTACTCGATCTGGCACTTGGCGCCGTGCAGCGTCGCCACCTCGTCGATCGCCGCGTACACCTGGTCCGGGGCGTGCCGCCAGGCCTCCAGATCCAGGCAGCGGACCGTGCCGCCCAGCTCGGCGCGCTGCGGGATGACGTTGGGCGCGTGGCCCGCCTCGATGCGGCCCCACGTCAGGACCAGCCCGGCACGGGTGTCGATCCGGCGGGACAGCAGGGCGGGCGCGTCGACGGCGACCCGGGCCGCGGCGGTGACCATGTCGGTCGTCAGGTGCGGGCGGGCGGTGTGGCCGCCGGGGCCGTCGAGGGTGACCTCCAGGCGGTCGCAGGCGGAGGTGATCGCCCCGGTGCGCAGCCCGATGCGGCCCACGTCGACGCGCGGGTCGCAGTGCACGGCGATGATCCGGCCGACGCCGTCCAGCACGCCGGCGTCGATGGCGGTGATCGCGCCGCCCGGCATGACTTCCTCGGCGGGCTGGAAGATCAGGCGCACGGCGCACGGCAGGAGGCCCTCGCGGGCCAGGTCGGCCAGCACCAGGCCGGCCCCGAGGACGACGGTGGTGTGCACGTCATGGCCACAGGCGTGGGCCCGGTCGGGCACGGTGGAGCGGTACGGGACCTCCGTCTTGGTGTCCGGGATGGGCAGCGCGTCGATGTCGGCGCGGATCGCCAGCATGGGGCGTACGCCGTCCCACGTACCGATGTCGCACGTCAGCCCCGTGCCGCCGGGGAGGACCCGGGGGGTGAGCCCCGCCGCTTCGAGGCGCGTCTTGATCGCCGCGGTGGTGCGGAACTCCTGGAAGCCCAGCTCGGGGTGCATGTGCACATCCCGGCGGAACGCGATCAACTCGGCGCGCAGGCTCTCTGGCAGCGCGCCGAGGAGGGGCGTATCGCCGGGAACGTCTGTTTCGGGGTCGCGGGACATCACCTTGTTCACCCATGAAAGGGTAGGCGCGTTTCGCCCTCAACTAACGTGTGATCTACAAAACTTCAGCCCGATAGGGGAAAGAAACCCTGGACGGCGGGCTTGAGCGCCAGATGAAGTGGGTAAGCTCACGCGTTTTCGGGCTTGTGTCGATCTTTCTCGGTCGGTTTCCGGTCAGGTGTTCGCGTTCGTGATCCACTCCCGTGGGGCGGGCGTCTACGCACCCGTGAGCGACAGGCCGTGCACCGAGCGTGCCGACTCCGCCACTCCCGCGAGGAACCCCTGCGCGCGGGGCGAGGCGCTCTCGCGCAGCCACTCCGGCGCTATCCCGCACACGGTGATCGTGACGCCGGTGCCCCCCAGCGCCGCCGGGAGGGTGTGCACCACCGTGGAGGGGAAGCTCAGCACCGTACGGCCGATCGGGCCGCGCCGGGCGATCAGCTCCAGCGGCAGGTCCGGTCGGACCACCTCCAGGCCGGTCTCCACGGCTATCCGGTGCAGCTTCTCCACGCTCTCGCGGCGGTGCGCGAAGTAGCGGGTGGCGCCGTGGGCGGCGGCCAGCGCGGCGACGGCGCCGACGTACCGGTCGGGGTCCACCACACCCGTCTCCACCAGCGAGGTGCCCACCAGGTCCGCGCCCCGGGTCAGCCGGGGCGGGCCGAACCGGGCACGGGTCCACGCGAAGCCGTTGGCGGTGACCGTGGTGCCGGGCGGCGCCTCGACCGGCAGGGCGGTGAAGATCTCGACCGTACGGCCCCGCGCCGGGGCGAGCCGGCGGCGGGCGAGGGCGGTGACCGGGGCGAGGGCAAGTTCGCGCGGGCCCCGGACGCCGCGCCGGTGCCAGCGCACCAGCCGTTCACCCCGCGCGAGCTGGGCGGCGAACTCCATGGTGGCCGTGCCGTCGTCGACGACCGTGAGGGCGCGCGGCCCGAAGAGCGTCAGCAGGAGCTGTACGTAACGGGAGAACGGGTCGCCGATGATCACCCGCTCGGCGCGCAGCAGGGACGGCGTCAGGTCCCGCAGCGCCCGCAGCAGCGCGCCACGGCCGCCGCGGGCCTCCTGCCAGCGGACCGTGAACCCCTCGTCGCGCGCCAGCCGGGCCATGCGGCGCAGCTGGCCGCGCGACATCGGGTCGGTGGGTGACAGGACGGTGACGACGAGGTCCGGCCGGCCGGCGTGGTGGGCCCACTCCAGGACGTTCAGGAGCTGCACCGGGCTTTCGACGAAGGCCAGGTGGGACGGCGTGGTCCGGGGCGACGTGGTGGGGGACGAGGTGGTGGGGGACGACGTGGGCCGGGGCGCGGGCGTCATACCGTGGCCGGGACGCGGCGGAGCTTCTTCATGGGGGCGAGCTCCGAATCGTACACCTTCTTGACGCCGTCGCCGAGCGCGGTCTCGATGGTGCGGATGTCGCGCACGAGGCGGGTGAGGCCGCCCGGTTCGACGGAGGCGGCCTGGTCGGAGCCCCACATGGCGCGGTCGAGGGTGATGTGGCGCTCGACGAAGCAGGCGCCGAGCGCGACGGCGGCGAGCGTGGTCTGCAGCCCGGTCTCGTGGCCGCTGTAGCCGATGGGGATGTTGGGGTAGTCCCGCATCAGGGACTGGATGACGCGCAGGTTCAGCTCCTCGGCCCTGGCCGGGTAGGTGGACGTGGCATGGCACAGCAGGATGTTGTCGCTGCCGAGGACCTCCACGGCGTGGCGGATCTGCCTGGGGGTCGACATGCCGGTGGAGAGGATCACCGTGCGGCCGGTGGCGCGGAGCGTGCGCAGCAGTTCGTCGTCGGTGAGGGAGGCGGAGGCGACCTTGTGGGCGGGGAGGTCGAACTTCTCCAGGAACGCCACGGCCTCGGTGTCCCACGGGGAGGCGAACCAGTCGATGCCGCGCTCGCGGCAGTGCTCGTCGATGGCGCGGTACTCGTCCTCGCCGAACTCCACGCGGTGGCGGTAGTCGATGTACGTCATCCGGCCCCAGGGCGTGTCGCGCTCGATGTCCCACTGGTCGCGGGGGGTGCAGATCTCGGGGGTGCGCTTCTGGAACTTCACGGCGTCGCAGCCCGCGTCGGCGGCGGCGTCGACGAGGGCGATGGCCTTGTCGAGGTCGCCGTTGTGGTTGATGCCTATCTCGCCGGTGATGTAGACGGGCTCGCCGGGGCCTGCGGTCTTGCGGCCGAGGGTGCGGAGGCGGGGGTTCATGGTGCGTCCTTACGTAGCGGGGGTGTGCAGGGTGGGGCCGAGGAGCCAGGCCGCGATCTCGCGGACCGCCCCCGCGCCGCCGGGGGACGCGGTGACGGCGCGGGCGGCGGCGCGTACGGAGTCGTGGGCGTCCGCCACGGCCACGGGCCAGCCGACGAGCCCGAGGCAGGGCAGGTCGTTGACGTCGTTTCCGGCGTAGAGCACGCGCCCGGGGTCGATGGCGTGGTCGTCGCACCACTGCTTGAGCGCGAGGTCCTTGCGGTCGATGCCGTGCAGGACGGGGACGGCCAGCTTGCGGGCGCGGGCGGCGACGACGGGGTTCTTCTCGGTGGACAGGATCAGCAGCCGGACGCCGGCGCGGCGGAGCGCGGCGACGCCGAGTCCGTCGCCCCGGTGGACGGCGACGAGTTCGCGCCCGTCGGAGTCGATCAGCACCCGGTCGTCGGTCTGGGTCCCGTCGAAGTCGAGGACGACGGCGTCGACGTCGTCGAGCGTCGGGGCGGGAGCCGGGTCCAGCAGCGGTGCGAGCGCGCGGGCACGGGCGAGGTCGTGCGGGTCGTCGATCTCCAGCACGCGGGCGGGGTCGGTGACGACGAGCGCGGTCCGGCCGAAAAAGCGGTGGCCGTGCTCGCGGAACCCGCGCGCCTCCATGCCGTACGCGGCGCCCGTCTCCAGGTACTCCGGTTCGCGCTCCTGGCGGCGGGGGCGGTGGGCCTTGTCGTGGTTGACCCCGTGGGCGTCGCCCCGGTCCCGCCACAGGAAGCCGTGGGACGGGGCGACCGTCAGGGCCGTGTCGGCGCCGCCCTCCAGCACCCGGGCGGTGACGCGGTCGACGTCCGACGCGGTCACGAACGGGCTGGTGCACTGGACGAGCAGGACCACCTCCGCCGGGCGGGCGTGCAGCGCCTCGAAGGCGTCCATCGCGTGGAGCACCGCCGCCTCGCTGGTCGCCGTGTCGCCGGAGAGACCGGCCGGGCGGTGCACCGCCTCGGCGCCGGCCGCGCGGGCGGTGGCCGCGACGGCGGGGTCGTCGGTCGAGACGACGACGTCCGTCACACGCCGGGCGGCCAGGCAGGCGCGTACCGCCCGGGCGACCAGGGGGACGCCGCCGACGGGGGCGAGGTTCTTGCCGGGCACGCCCTTGGAGCCGCCCCGGGCGGGGATCACGGCGAGGACGGTCGGCCGGCTCGGACGGGTCGTCACAGCTCCCCCAGGCGGCGGATCACCGGGGCCACGCGCTGCACCCCGTGGCGGTAGACGCCGCGTGCCGCGTCCCGCAGCAGGCGGCGTACCGGGCCGGCGGCGGGCGGTCCGGTGGCGTCCAGGCGGTGGCGGCCGAGGATCGCGGGCAGGTAGCCGGGGGCGGTCGCCGGGGTGTAGTAGGGCGCGACGGGCGGCAGCGCGGGTTCGGCGAGCAGGTCGAGCACCCGGGCCCGGGCGGCGTCGAACGACCCCTCGTACGAGCCGTCCGCCGCCACGCCCTGGTCGGTCAGCCACGCGGCGTCCGGGCACGGGCGGTGGCCGCCGTCCAGCCGGTCCCAGGAGGTGAGCAGGCCCGAGCCGATGAAGTGGTGGTTGCCGAGCGCCTCGCGGACGCCCAGGTCGGTCAGGACCGCCGTCGGGACGCCCCGGTGCAGGGCCTCCAGGGCCGCCGTGGAGGAGACGGTGACCAGCAGGTCGGTCCGGTCGAGGACCTCGCCCATGTGGCCGTGGACCAGCCGGACGTTGGGCGGCAGCGGGCCCTTGGCCAGCTTCTGGTACGGGTGCTCCTCCACGTGCGTGGTGTGCTCACCCGGCTTGGAACGGAGCTTGAGCAGCACCTCGCGGTGCGGGTGGAGCCGGGCGTGCTCGACCAGCCGGAGCAGCAGGTAGGCGCGGTCGTCCCGGGACGCGGGTACGGACGGCTGCGCGGCGAACACGACCGTGTCCCGGCCCGGGACCGGCGCGTACCGGGCCCCGCCGAGGAACGGCAGCGCCGCCTCCACCACCGCCGACGCGTCGGCGCCGACGCCCTCGTACACCGCGCGGAACCGCCGGGCGTCGGCCCGTGAGTTGGCGAGCACGACGTCCGCCCCGTGCCGCAGCAACAGCCCGTCGGCGAGCTTCTCGTAGACGACGCCGACATAGCCGGTGACGATCACCGGGCGGCGCGGCAGCACCATCCCGGCCAGGCCGTGCAGCATCGCCTGCACGGTGCCGCCGACGAGCGCGAGGACCACCACGTCGTACGCCTCGTCCCGCACCGACGCGAGGAACTCCGCCCCGGTCACCTCCCGCGGGGCGGCCACGTCCGCGCCGACCTCGGCGAGCTGGCGCGCGGTCGGCGTGGCCCGGCCGCGCAGCACGAAGCCGGTCACCCGGTGGCCGGGCGGGCTGATGCGGCGCGCCGTCAGGGCGCCCCATTTCCATCGGGTGTCGGAGTCCGCGAGTACCGCGACCCGCACCGCTTCACGATTGCGTGATGGCACGCCGAGGACGTTAGAAAGGTGCACGGCCGCCCGGCCCAACTCGGCCGCAACAAACGGTGAACAGCGGCCGGCGGCAATCCGGTTAATGAGCGCGCCGCTCAGTGTTCACCGCACATCCCTTTCCCGGCCGAGTCGAATGACGGCGACGGCGCCTAGCGTCTCGCGGGTGGTCAAGCTCTCCGTCGTCGTGCCGTTCTACAACGTGCAGACATACGCCCCGGACACCCTGATGAGCCTGCGCGCCAACGCCCGCGAGGACTTCGAATTCCTGCTCGTCGACGACTGTTCGACGGACGGGACACCCGAGCTCCTCGCACGCGCGGCGCGCGAGATCCCGGGGGCGGTGCTGCTCCGCCACGAACGCAACGGCGGGCTGGCCACCGCCCGCAACACCGGTATCGACGCGGCCCGTGGCGAGTACCTGGCGTTCCTCGACGGCGACGACTGGCTGGCGCCCGGCCATTTCGCCCGGGTCCTCACCGCGATCGAGGAGCTGGGCTGCGACTTCGTCCGTACGGACCATGTGCGGTGCACCGCCAGGTCCCGGACCGTGCAGCGGGTCCCGGTGGGCCGGCGCGGGGTGGTGCTGCGGCCGCGCGACGCCATACTGCCGGCCGGGCGCTCCACATCGGTGGACTATCCGTATGCCTGGGCCGGGATGTACCACCGGCGCCTGGTCGACCGGGGACTGCTGCATTTCACCGACGGTCTCCGCACGGCCGAGGACCGGCCGTGGATTTGGCGGCTGCACCGCGAGGCGGCTTCCTTCGCGGCGATCGGCACGCTCAGCATCTTCTACCGGCGCGGTGTCTCCTCGTCGCTCACACAAATCGGCGATATTCGACAGCTGGATTTCATCCGCGCTTTCGACGAGGTGCTGTCGGAAACGGCGAAGGACGCGGACGCGGAAATGCTGATGCCGAAAGCGGTACGCACCTACTGCGCGATCATCGCGCACCATCTGGGCTCGGTGGAACGGTTCGAGGCGCCGGTCGCCCGGAAATTGCGCACGCTGAGCGCGGCCGCCCTGAAACGGATGCCCCAGGCCGTTCTGAACGACGTCCTCGACACGATGGACGCCGAGCGGGCGTCCCGGCTGCGCAGACTGCGCCGCCGCCCCGTACCGGGCTCCGCCGCCCTGGAGGCCACGGCATGACCACGCAGATCTTCTACGCCTCCACCCTCTACGGCGCCGTCACCCTCGCCGCCGCCCTGGACAGCGGCTGCTTCCCGCCTGCCGGCCGCCGGTTGCTGCTGGTCGCCAACAACGCGGCGGTCCCCGAGACGGCCGTCCCGCTGGACCGGATGCCCGGCTTCGAGCGGCTGCGTGACCGCTTCGACTCCGTACTGTCGTGGAACGACACCGTCGCGCCGTTCCACCCGGGCGGCTGGTCGCCCCGGCCGGACGACGTGCCGCTGTGGGAGCGGTACCTGCGGCTGCTGTGGGGGCTCGGCGAGGAACCGGTCGAGCTGGTCGTCGAGTCCCTCCAGGTCGCGCCCGCGCTCACCGTCGCGCAGCTGTTCCCGGACGCGGCGATCGACGTGTACGCGGACGGGCTGATGAGCTACGGCCCGACGCGCAGCAAGCTGGACCCCCTGGTCGGCGAGCGGGTGCGGCGGCTGCTCCACCTGGACCTCGTGCCGGGGCTGCGCCCGCTGCTGCTGGCGGAGTTCGGGGCGGCGGCGGAGGTGGTCCCGACGGAGGCGTTCACCAAGGTGGTGGACGAACTGGCCGAGCCTGTGGACGCCCCGGAAGGCGCCGCCCTGATCCTGGGCCAGTACCTGTCCGCACTCGGGATCCTCTCCCCCGCCGAGGAGGAGGCCCTGCACATACGGATGGTGCGCGGCGCGGTGGCGCGCGGGCATCGCAGGATCGTCTTCAAGCCGCACCCGGTGGCGTCCGCCTCCTGGTCGCGTGTGCTGGAGCGGGAGGCGGCGGAGCTGGGCGCCGACCTGACCGTGCTCGCCCGGCCCGTCCTCGCCGAGGTGCTGTTCCGGCGGCTGCGGCCCGCGCTGGTGGTGGCCTGCTTCTCGACCGGGCTGTTCACGGCGGCCCGCTTCTACGGCGTCCCGGTCGCCCGCCTGGGCACGGGCCCGCTGCTGGACCGGCTGTCCCCGTACCAGAACAGCAACCGGGTGCCGGTGACGCTCGCCGACGCGCTCGTGCCCGACCTGGAGACGGGCGAGGCCCACGGCGTGGACGACCTCACCGGCCTCCTGCACGCCGTGGGGTTCGCGATGCAGCCCCAGGTCCGCCCGGACCTCCGCCCGGCGGCCGAGCGGTACCTGGCCGCCCACCCGGACGACCGCTCCCGCCGCTACTTCAAGCGGCGCCGCCTCACCGTGCTCGGCCTCCCCGGCGGCCTCCCGGTCCCCCGCAACGCCCTGGTCCGCCGCCTGGCCCGGCGCGCCCGCCGCCTGGGGCGCGCGGCACTGCGCCGGCGGCTCAAGCCCCCCACGGCGAAACGTACGGCTCCGGACCGGACGTGATCCGCAGCTCCAGCGGCCGGTACTCGTTCACGTCGTCCGCATGCTCGACGACGAACCCGGCGGAGCCCAGCACCTCGGCCATCGCGTCCCGCATCGCCCGGCACGCCTTGCCGTGATGCAGTACGGCGCGGTGGGCGAGGTCGCCCCGCAGCAGGGCGCCCGACGAGGCGTCGGCCAGCGCGTGGTGGGTGCGCCAGGCGACGAAGACGTACGCCACGTCGTCCTCCTCCTCGACGAACACGTCCGCTCCCACCCGGAACCGCTCGTCGACCGTCATGTGCGGGACGGCGAGCGGGAGCCCCGCCGCCGCGAGTTCGTCCCTGACCCGGCTCGCGAGAGCCTGTGCGCTCAGCGCCATGAGGCAGGTCCTTTCTGTGCGTCGTGTACGAAGTCTGTGCGTCGTGTACGAAGGGCGGCCGCCCGCCGGCTGTTCACCGGTGGACGGCCGCCCGTGGGCCCGGCCGGGTCAGGTCAGATCACCTGCGGCCGGTGTTCTTCGCGTAGGTGCTGATCATGCCCATGAGCAGCTGCTTGGAGCCGCTGTTGAGCAACTTGGCCGACTCCGGGTCGGGGTGGTCGGACCACGGTACCGAGTAGGTGATCCGCATCTCGGGGTTGTTGTCCAGGAGCTGGCCGATGCAGTTGTTCTGGTTGGGGCCGCACGGCTGGCGCTCGGTGTACAGCTCGTCGACGATGTCGCCGTCCTTGAGCTGGCCGAGGATGTCCTCCTCGGCGTGCTTGCCGGTCCTGGGGTTGCTGACGCCGGTGAGGACGCGTCCGTCGCGCAGCCGGGCGGCGGCGACGTTGCTGCCCTGGATGACACCCGAGTTGGGGGCGAACCTCCGCTCGGCGGCCGCCCTGGGCAGGCCGTCGGATCCGTACGGGACCTGCTCGCCGCACTGGTTGTGGACGAGGACCGGGATCCCGCCGGCCATCACGTAGTAGTTGTGATCGCCTTCGACGGTGAGGTTGTGGACCCGTTCGTGGCGCTGGGTCCGCTCGACCGCCGAGATCTGGACCCAGATCCCGGACGAGGTGCGCAGCCAGCTGCCGGGGGCCAGGTCGCGGGCCTTGACCCAGCGTCCGGCGTCCGGCAGCCAGTACAGGTGGTCCGCGGTCGAGGTGACCTCGCCCTGGACCTCCGCGCTCATGCCGACGGTCTTGACGGTGAGGGTGATGAGCTGCTTGTCGCCCTCACTGCTGCGCGGCTCGCTGACCGTGCGCGCCCGGGTGTCACCGCTCTCCACGTCCGTGGCGCGGACGTGGTCGCCGGGCGCCAGGTCCTCGATGGCCTTGGTGGAGCCGTCGGCCATCAGCACCTGGGTGCCGGGGACGAAGCTGTTGCGCACCGGGCAGCCGGGAGCGTCCGGTTCGTCCTTCGGGTTGGGTGCCGGGTCGTCGTTCTTGGGTTTCGGCGCGTCCGGTTCGTCGGCCTTGGGCTTGGGCGGTGTGGCGGCGCCGGCGGCGTTGTCGGCGGCCTTGCGGGTGTCGTTGGCCGTGTCGGCCGCCTCGACGCCCTTCGCGACGTACCGGCCCGCCTTGACGGCGCTGGCTCCGTAGCCGACGAACGGGATCGCCGAGCTCATGGACAGGGCCGCGTCGACGTAGTTGCCCTCGGCCGCGTACCAGATGCCGTTGGCGACGTCGGCCACCTCGCCCACGACCGGGATGAGGCCGACGACGTCGAGCGCCGCGTGGCCGATGTCGGACAGCGAGAGCCCGAACAGGTGACCGTCGAGTTCGACGAAGGTGATCGGGTTGCCGCCGGCGAACGCGTACCGGTTGCCGGTGAACGGGTCCGTGGCCAGCGACATGTCCGACAGCGCCCCGCTGTAGGAGTCCCGGGTCAGGAAGCGGTTCAGCCCCGGGTCGTAGTTGCGGAAGCCCATGTCGTAGGTGCCCGACGCCTTGTCGAAGCGCGCCGCGTTGAAGCGGAAGGCGTTGTACGACTCCTGGTCGGGGTTGCCGGCGTCCGGCTTGTCCGCCCCGGTGAACTGGGACTCGTCGTCGGAGCCGTACGCGGTGTAGCCGTAGGTGGCGCGGGTCCTTCCGTCCTCCTTGGTGATCGCCTCGATGTCACCGCGCGGGCTGGTGGTGTACTGCGAGTACTCCTTGGCCCCGCCGTCCTTGTGCTTGATCTGGGTGGCCTGCTGGCCGGACGGGAGGTACTGGTAGTCCTTGTCCGGCTTGCCGTTCAGTTCCTCGCGCAGGACCTGGCTGTCCATGCCGAGGTAGGTGAAGACGGTGGTCTTCGGGTCGGTGCCGGAGGTGCTCTGGGAGACGGTCCGGTCGAACGGGTCGAAGGTGTACGTGGTCGTCGACGCGGACGCGCCGGTGCCGGTCCGGGTCTTCACGGTGCGGTCGAAGCCGTCGTAGTAGTACTTCTCGACGGTCTGGCCGCCCGCGCTGACCGTGTCGAGCCGGCCGAGCGGGTCGTAGTTGTAGGTGGAGGTGATCCCGGCGGCCGTCGAGGACAGCAGGCGGTTGCGGTCGAAGCGGTTGGTGGTGGTGACGCCGCCGACCGACTGTTCGATGACGTTGCTGTTGCGGTCGTAGGTGTAGGTCTCGGTGGCGGGGTCGTCGCCGCCCTTGGTGACCTTGGTGATCCGGTCCTGGGGGTCGTAGTCGAAGGTGTACGTGTTGTTGATGTGGGCCGAGTTGTCATCGGCGTTCATCAGCTTCAGGACGTCCTTGGAGCGGTGCCCGTTGGGCGAGTACTCCAGGTCGTGCTGGGCGACGACGGCGCCGCCGGACGTCTTCTCGACGGACTGCCTGACCGATCCGTCGAGGTAGTAGCTCATGTCGAGCGTGTTGCCGTTGGGCTTGGTCTGCTTGAGCAGTTGCCCTCGGGCGGTGTAGGTCATGGTCGTGATCTGCTGATTGCCCGCGGTGGGCGAATCGGCGTTGACGACCCTGGAGATCATGTCCCGGGCGTCGTACTCGATCTTCGACCAGGTCAGGTCGTGGGTGGCCGTGACCGGGTTGCCGATCTCGTCGTACGTCAGCGCGGTGGTGTTCTTCACCACGCCGCCGGCGATCTCCTCGACCTTGGCGATGTTGCTGAGCTTGTCGTACCCGATCCGGTAGGTGTCGATCTTGGCGCCGGCCGAGTTGTCCTTGACCTCCGTCTTGTTGCCGTTGGCGTCGTACCGGTAGGTGAAGTCCTTCTTCTGGTCGGCGGCCGCACCGGTGTCGACGCGGACGAGCTTCACCGCGTCGGCGAGGACGGTGCCGTTGGCCTTGTCCGTGACGGTGACCTTCTGCGGGCCGTCCTCGACGAACGGGTAGCTGCCCAGCGAGACCCACTCACCGGCGTTCTTCGTCTGGTCGACGGTCTTGGTGGCGCTGCCGCCGTCGTGGTCGACCGTGAAGGAGGCGTCGCCGGCCGCGCCCGTCATCCGGGGGTGGCGTACGAAGACCTCGTAGGTGCCGTTCTGCGGGATGTTGAGCTGCCACACGAACTGTGCCGAGCCGGTGCCGGCGGGGTGCCAGTAGGTGTCGTAGCCGTGCTGGAGCTCGGCCTGCGAGCGGTCCCAGTTGCCGAGGGTCGCCGTGTTGTTGAAGTCGGAGCTGTCGACGAGGACGACCTGATTGCCGACGGGGATGCCGTTGTCGGAGCGGGACTTCTGGTTGCCCGACAGGTAGTAGTCCCAGGTCAGCGTGCGCTGCTGGGAGCCGCCCGCCGAGGTCAGGGTGTTCTTCGTCTGCTGCCCGAGATCGTTGTACTCGTAGGAGGTGGTGATGTCCCAGGGGTCCTTGGCGGTCCTGGTCCAGCCGTTGTCGTAGTACGTGTACTTCGTGACGTTGCGCACCGTCTGGCCGTCCGACGGGGGCGCCGAGACGGAGTCGAGGTTGCCGACCGAGTCGTAGGAGTAGATCGTCGTGTCGGGCGAGGAGTAGCGCGGGTCGTCCTTGTCGAAGGGCGAGCGCTCCTCCTTGACCCGGTTCAGCTCGTCGTAGACGGTCTCCGCGGTGAAGTCGGTGGTGTCGTCGGTGGTCTCGACACCACGCGGGGTGATCGTCTTCGTACGGTTGCCCACCTGGTCGTACTCATACCTGGTGGTGCGGTACGTGATGGTGCCCGAGGCGTCCTTGCTGAAGGGTGCCTTGGTTTCGACGAGGGCGCCGCGCTCGTCGTACGTGGAGAGCGTCTCGTTGCCGTCCGCGTCCGTGCGGGCGATGTTGAGGCCGTCCTTGTCGTACCGGCCGGTGGTGGTGTTGCCGAGCGGGTCGATCGTCCTGACCACCCGGTGGTTCAGGTCGTACTCGAACTTCAGGGTGTAGTCGTCGGGGTCCGCGGTGGCCTTCTTGCGCGGGTCGACGATCTTGGTGATGTTGCCGACGTCGTCGAACGTCGACGTGGAGGTGTAGCCGGCCGCGTCGGTGATCTCCACCGGCTGGTAGAGCTCGTCGTACCGGGTGGTGACGGTGTAGTCCCCGGCCTCGGCGGTCTGGTTGCCCTTGGGCGTGGTGACCGTGAGGACGTTGCCGGCCTTGTCGTACGTCGTCGTGGTCTTGCGGGGCGCGTCGGTCGGCTCGTCGCCCGGGACGGTGGACTCGACGACCTGGTCGGCCTTGTCGAGCACCGAGGTGGAGACGGAGCCGTTGGGCGCGGTGACCTTGGTGAGGTTGTCGTTGGCGTCGTAGACGGGCGCGGGCGTGATGATGAACTGGCCCGCCGCCTGGTCCTTGGGCTCCTTCTTCTCCAACGGGCGGCCGAAGGTGTCGTAGGTCTGGGTGACCTGGGCACCCTTGGCGTTGACGATCTTCGTGACGTTGCCGCGTACGTCGTACGCGAAGGTGGAGGGGTTGTTCAGCGCGTCGGTGATCGTCTCCGGGTAGCCCATGGGCTGGAAGCCGCTGTAGCGCGTGGCGTGGCCGTTGGCGTCAATCGACCGGACGGCCTGTCCGTAGGCGTCGTACTCGGTCCGGGACGTGTAGTCGTCGGGGTCCGCGGTGGCGACGCCCTTCGGGTCGGTGACCGAGGTGACGTTGCCGCGGCTGTCGTGGCCGAACCGCCAGGTGCGGCCCTCGGCGGACTTCCGCTCGAACAGGTCCGCGATGTGACCGTTCAGGCCGGTGGCGTAGGTGAAGGTCTGGGCCGGGGTGCCGTTCTTGTTGGCCTCGGCGTCCCTCTGCTCCAGCGGGTAGCCGGTCTTCGGGTCGTACGCCCAGGTGGACACGGCACCGTTGGGCGCCTCGATCCGGGTGACGTTGTTGTCGGCGTCCCAGGTGACCTTGGTGGTCTTCGCCTTGGCGTTGGTGATCTGCGAGACGCGCCCGTACCCGTCGATCTCGTGGGTGGTGGCGTGGTTCTCCGCGTCCGTGACCTTGGTGCGGATGACCGAGCCGGCCGTGCCGTCCGGGTCGGTGTAGACGAAGCCGGTGGTGCCGCCGAGGCGGTCGGTGATGGTCTGGGTGTTCCAGTGGAACTTCGGGTCGTCGCCCTCGTTCGGGTAGTAGTAGTCGAGCGACGTGGCGTTTCCGCGCGGGTCGGTGACCTTGATGAGCTTGACGTTCTTGTTGCCCTGCGTCGCGTCGTACTCGAAGAGGAAGACCTTCGGCTGGGTGCTGCCCGCGCCGTCGGTGAGCTTGGTCAGCAGGCCCTTGTCCGAGTAGTCGAAGGTGAGCTTGCGGCCCGAGATGTCGGTCATCGAGCGGACGTGGTCGATGATCTTCGGGCTGTTGGTGTCGGCCTTCGTCCAGTAGTCGACGGTGAGGGTCTGACGCCCGGCCGGGTCGGTGATGTACCGGAGGAACTTGACCGGCTTGTTGTTGGACTTGCGCTCTTCGTAGGTGTACGTCTGCGTGTTGCCGTTCTTGTCGACGATGGACGTCAGGTAGCCGTCGCAGTCGAAGAAGAACTGGGTCCGGTCCGGCCGGGTCAGCGACCAGGCCTTCGGGTCACCGTCGCTGGACGGCTTGCAATCCGTGCCGGAGCCCTGCTGGAGCAGGTAGTGAACACCGGCCGGGGCCCTCCACGTCCCGTCGTCCTGCTTGCGGAAGACGTGCGCGGTGCCGTCGCCGTCCGGGAGGGTCACCTCGCGCGGGCCGGGGTTGGGGTGGAAGTCCAGCGCCGCGCCCAGCCGCAGCGGCATCGCCGTCTGCGCGGACCAGCCGTGGCCGAGGACGGTGTCGCTGGTGTCCTGGGTGTTGTACGCGAAGCGCACGAAGGTGGACAGGCCGCGGCCCGGGTTGGAGAAGGCGTTGTACTGCCAGACCGTGTTGCCCGCGTACAGGTTGTTCATCAGGGTCGAGCCGGCGCCGGTGTTCTTCCCCGCGTACGAGTAAAACTTCTCCAGGCCGAGCTGGTTCGACGTCGGGTCCTCGACGCGGACGTTCTGCGCGAGCGGCGGGATCGACTCGGTCGCCGACAGCCAGGTGCCGGCCGTCTTGTCGAGCAGGTCCCACTTCAGGACGTAGTCGAGGCGCTTGTTGCCCGAGTCGGAGTTGATCGGTGTCTTCAGCGCCGCCTTGACGGTGACCGTCTCGCCCGGCAGGACGTCCTCGGGCAGGGCGGTGTGGAGCTGGTTGCCGCCGGTGGTGGCGTCGGTGCCGTCCGGGAGCGACCAGGTGTAGGAGAGGACCCGGTCGGTCGCCTTCCAGGTGCTGGTGGTGGTGTTGGTGAGGGTGACGTCGACGGTGTACTGGTCGCCGGGGATCATCCGCGCGGGGGTGTCGGGGGCGAAGTACGTCGAGTCCGTCGACTTGTCGATGTAGGTGACGACGAGCTGGGGGCGCAGCTGCGGCTCCTCGGCCTCGGAGGAGAGGAACAGCGTGCGCTCCTGCGGGCCGGCCGCCGACTCGTCCTTGAGCTTGATCGCGACGCCCTTGTTCGAGGCCGGGGTGGTGACCCAGGACTGGGCGAGCGAGGTGAGGTACCAGGACTGGCGGGCCGGGTCGTTGGTGATCGTGGAGACCGTGTCGGCGACCGCGGCGTCGACGTCTCCGCCGGGCGTGGTCCACGGGGTGGTGGCGGTGGCGTTGTTCCAGGAGGCGGCCGTCTCGTCGAAGTCCCGTCCGAGGGCGTGGAGCTCGTAGACGGCGCCCGCGCTGCCGGTGGTGGTCGTGGTGCCCCACAGGTCGAGTTGCGCCTCCAGCACCCGGGAGGTCGCGGGGACCTGGCTGAGGGACGGGAACTTCAACAGGGCGCGGGTGGTGCCGTACGTCGTCGAGTTGTTGCCGACCGACAGCCACGGGTGGCCGGTGCCGGACTCTGTGATGCTGTCGTGCCCGGTGGTGGGCCGGGCGGAGGACAGGGTGGTGTCGGCCGCGCTGCCCTGGAGGACGACGGTCGTGCGGCCGGCCTTGGGCAGCCGCACTATCTGGGTGGGGGCGGGGATGACCTGCCCGTCGCGGGTCTTGACCGCCACCATGTAGTAGAAGACGTTCCCGAACGCGTCGGCCGAGTCCGCCGGGGTCGGGGTGGCGGTGGAGTCCGCGAACGTCGTGGTGTTCGCGGCGACCGGCGCGACCAGGGTCTGCGAGGACGGCGTGAACGTCTGGAAGACGCTGCGGTGGACCTGGTACTCGACGATGTCGTCGGCGGTGCTCGCCGCGTCGGGGTCCTGGTAGGCGGACCAGGACAGCTCGGCGCCGGTGGCCCGGATCACCTGCGGCGCGTCCAGGGTGACGCCGGGACGGCCCCAGGTGAGGACCAGCTTGGGATAGTTGGCGACCTCGCCCTTGTAGGCGTACTCGGCGGCTTCGTAGCGCGGGCCGCCCTTGGGGCCGTTCGCCGACTCGTCACCGGCCTTCACCACGAACCCGTGGTTGGCGTGCGTACCGTCGATCCAGGACTGGACGGTCTTGGTGACGCTGAAGGAGTGCCAGGTGTTGGCCTCACCGGGCTTCTTGGTGACCACGCCGCCCTTGGTGAAGCGGACGGCGTCGGCGAGGACGGCGGTGGAGGTGGAGGCGGGGCCGTCGCCGAGGACGACCTTGCCCAGCGTGCCGGCCTTGAACGGGTGGGTGCCGAGCGTCTTCCACACCCCGCCGCTGCCGGCGCGCTGGTCGACGGTGTACGTCTTGCTGCCGCCGTTGTAGGTGACGGTGTACGGGGCGTTCGCGGCCCGGTCGGAGGCGGGCACGTAGTGCGCCTCGACCTGGTAGTCGCCGTCCTCGGGGAGGCTGGGCTGCCAGGTGTAGGTGTCCCCGGCGACCGCGTCCTTGTTGAAGAGGTAGTCCTGGTTGACGGCGTGCTGGGTGTACGTGGTGTTGGCCGACGCCGGCCACGAGCCCTTGGCGGCCGTGGTGCCCGCGTCACGGTCGTCCACGAGGACGGAGGTGCCGGACAGTTCGCCGGTGATGCCGCTCGCGTTGTTCCAGGTGGCGGTGGACTCGCTCCAGGCGGCGGTGGCGCGGTGCGCCTCCAGCCGGACTTCGGAGTCACCGGTGGTGTGGGTCTGGTCGAAGTAGAGCTTGAGGTCGGCCGAGTCCAGTTTCGTGCCGGCGGGGACGCCGGTCAGCGGGAACTTCAGCAGGGCCCGTGAGGAGCCGGTGCCGGTGTTGCCGACGGACAGCCGCCAGTTGCCGTCGTAGTTCGACGCCGGCCCGTCCGAGGAGATCATCACGTCCTGGGACTGGGTGGACGTGGGCGCGATGGAGATGGTCGGGTCGACGACCACCGGGTACCGGCGCCCGGGTGCCGCCAGCCAGTCGGCGTCCGGCCGGAGGGTGAGCGTGTACGAACCGTTCTTCCCGGTCAGGTCCTGCCGGACCTGGTCGCTGCTCGCCGTCCCGTACGGCGCCCGGGCGTCCTTCTTCGCGTCGGTCATGAAGGGCGCGGGGATGACGAGTTCGGGCCGGGTGGGGCCCGCGCTCTCGCTGTGGAGGGCGATCGACCCGTTCTTCTGCCGCTGGGCGGTCAGGCCGTGCGTGGTGAGCGTGAAGGCGTACGCGGGCGCCTGGGCGGCGGGCCGCCCGTTGAGGACGATGCCCTCCTTGATGGTGCCGTTGCCGACCGTGTAGGTCAGGTCGGTGCCGGCACCGAGGGCGTTCTTGTACGTGACGGTGGAGCCGGAGACGAGGGGCGTCAGCTTCGCGGCCGGTGCGCCCTTGAGGCCGAGCGCGACCCAGTGGCCCGGATCGAGCTCGAAGCGGACGAGTTCGCCGGGGCGGTCGCTGAAGTAACTGCGGGTGAGGTTGGTGGTGTTGGCGTGGCTGAAACCGGTACGGTCGGCGGGCCGGACCGCCGTGTCGATGGCCTTCCACTCCTTGCCGGCCCGGTAGTGGGTCGGCACGGCGGAGACCTCCGACTGGACCCGTCCGTCGGACAGTTGCCAGTACCGGGCGTTCGGCGTCCGCCGCTGCTCCAGTTCCTTGACCCGTTTGGCGGGGGCGGCGGCGCGCCCCTTGGGCAGGTGCTCGTTCGCGGGCACCCCGGTGTCGGGGAGCTTGGGTGGTCGGGCAGGTTGCGGATCGTCGTCACCGGCCCCGAAGAAGTCCTTCAGGCCGTCGATGACTCCTCCGCCTCCGTCGTCACCGGGTGGCGGGGCGGCGAAGGCGGGCTGCGGCACACCCGTGGCGAGGAGCGCCACCAGGGCACTCACCGCCAGGAGCCGCCGTCTGTGTTGACCAGGCATCACGTACTCCCTTTCCGAGGGCGCATGGAACCAGGCCCCGGCGTGTGTGCACGCCGGGCGCGGGTGGTCCGTACAGGTCCGGCGGAGTTTCTAGCGCCCTACGACAGGGCCATGTCAACCGTCCGGACATTCCCCCGAAAAGGGATTCCAGCCACTGCCAGGAGGGGGCTCAGGTCGCCCTGACGACCGGCTCCTGGATCTCCGTGACCCACTTGGCGTGGTCCTCGGGGCACTCCAGGTACAGCTCGCGCGAGTAGCCCGCCGAGCGGTAGCCGTTGGTGTCGATCCAGGTGGCCAGGGTCTGGATGGTGGGCAGCAGCTCGTCCATCGGGCCCCGGTGGACGACCGTCGCCGCCTCGTCGATGCCGGGCAGGTCGACGATCCGCACGTCGGGGACGTCCGGCACGGCCACGCCTGCCGGGACGGTCATCCCCGCGTGGACGACGATCGAGCCGTCGCCCGCCGGGGCGTCCTCGTAGTAGGCGATGCCCGGGCCGAAGCCGGTGACTCCGGCGGCCTCCAGACGGGTGCACAGCTCCTGGTAGAGGGGCGTGATGACGGGCCCGATCTCGCCCGGACCGAAGCCCGCGGCGATGCCGGTCAGCTCGGCCAGCCGGACGCCCGGAACGCTCTTGACGACGACATCCTGCGTGGACATGTGTCCCTCGCTCTCGATGGCTCGGAGCCTCGCCCCGACTTGCGCCAGCCGCGCGGCCGCCTCGCCGATGGCCGATTCCAGCTCGGCCTGCCGCAGCCGCAGCATCCCGCGCAGCTCCTCGGCGCCGACCTGTTCGTCGAGGATCGACCGCACCTGGTCGAGCGTGAAGCCGAGGTCCTTGAGCGCGATGACGCGGTTGAGCCGGGCGAGCTGACCGGCTTCGTAGAAGCGGTAGCCGCTGTACGGGTCGACGCGGGCGGGGCGCAGCAGTCCGATGGCGTCGTAGTGGCGCAGCATCCGGACCGACACCCGGCCGTGTCTGGCGAAGTCTCCGATGGTGAACATGACGCCTCCTACGACACGGCCTCACACGGTGTCAGGGTCAAGCCCGCCCGGCACTCACACCGCGCTGCTGAGCGAGAGCTTCACCGCGAAGCCGAGGAACAGCGCGCCCGCCGCCGAGGTGGCGGTGGCCGAAAGGCGCTTGCGGCGGCGGAACGCGGCGGCCAGGTGCGTGCCGGCGAATATCAGCAGGGTGAGGTAGAGGACGCTCGCCGCCTGCGCGAGCGACCCGAGCACCACGAAGGACAGCGCGGGGTACTGGTACGCCGGGTCGACGAACTGGACGAAGAACGCGATGAAGAACAGGATCGCCTTCGGGTTCAGCAGGCTGATCACGAAAGCCCGCCGGAACGGCCGCTCCGCGGCCGCCTCCGGAGCGGCCTCGCCGAGCTCCTCCGCCACCCGCTCCCGCCGCGTCCGCCACATCGACCAGGCCGCCCGCAGCATCCCGACAGCGAGCCACGTCAGGTAACCGGCGCCCGCGAACTTCACGATCCCGAACAGCAGCGCGTTCGCCTGGAGCAGAGAGGCGACACCGGCCGCGGACAGCGTCATCAGGACCGTGTCGCCGCACCACACACCGGAGGCGGCGACATACCCGGTCCGTACGCCGCGCCGGGCGGCGACGGACAGCACGTACAGCGAATTCGGCCCCGGCAGCAGAATGATCAGGACGAGGCCCGCGAGATAGGTCGGCAGATCGGTGACACCCAGCATGGGGCGGAGTGTCGCACAGGGGTACGACACTCCGCCTCAGGTTTCCGGCTCGCGGAATAGCGGGCGTACGCGTCAGAACGCGTCCGTCGGGACGTACGTCCCCCACACCTCGCGCAGCGCGTTGCAGACCTCGCCGACCGTGGCCCGGGCCTTGAGGGCGTCCTTCATCGGGTACAGGACGTTGTCGGTGCCCTCGGCGGCCTTCTTCAGCTCCGCGAGCGCCGTGTCGACCGCCGCCTGGTCGCGCTCGGCGCGCAGCTTGGCGAGGCGCTCGGCCTGCTGGGCCTCGATCGCCGGGTCGACGCGCAGCGGCTCGTAGGGCTCCTCCTCGTCGAGCGTGTAGCGGTTGACGCCGACGACGACGCGCTCGCCGGAGTCGGTCTCCTGGGCGATGCGGTAGGCGGAGCGCTCGATCTCGTTCTTCTGGAAGCCGCGCTCGATGGCGTTGACCGCGCCGCCGAGGTCCTCGACCTTCGTCATCAGCTCGAGGGCCGCGGCCTCCACCTCGTCCGTCATCTTCTCGATGACGTAGGACCCGGCGAACGGGTCGACGGTGGCGGTGACGTCCGTCTCGTACGCCAGGACCTGCTGCGTACGCAGCGCCAGGCGGGCGCTCTTGTCCGTCGGCAGCGCGATGGCCTCGTCGAAGGAGTTGGTGTGCAGGGACTGCGTACCGCCGAGGACCGCCGCCAGGCCCTGTACGGCGACGCGCACCAGGTTCACCTCGGGCTGCTGGGCGGTGAGCTGCACGCCCGCCGTCTGGGTGTGGAAGCGCAGCATCATCGACTTGGGGTTCTTCGCGCCGAACTCGTCCCGCATCACCCGCGCCCAGATACGGCGGGCGGCCCGGAACTTCGCGACCTCTTCGAGGATGGTGGTGCGGGCGACGAAGAAGAACGAGAGGCGGGGCGCGAAGTCGTCGACGTCCATGCCCGCGGCCACGGCCGTACGGACGTACTCGATGCCGTCCGCGAGGGTGAAGGCGATCTCCTGGGCGGGCGACGCCCCGGCCTCCGCCATGTGGTAGCCGGAGATCGAGATGGTGTTCCACTTCGGGATCTCGGCCTTGCAGTACTTGAAGATGTCCGCGATCAGCCGCAGCGACGGCTTCGGCGGGAAGATGTACGTGCCGCGCGCGATGTACTCCTTGAGCACATCGTTCTGGATGGTGCCGGTCAGCTTGTCCGCCGGGACGCCCTGCTCCTCGCCGACGAGTTGGTACAGGAGCAGGAGGAGAGCGGCGGGGGCGTTGATCGTCATCGAGGTGGAGACCTTGTCCAGCGGGATCCCGCCGAACAGCACCCGCATGTCGTCGATCGAGTCGATCGCCACGCCCACCTTGCCGACCTCGCCGTGCGCGATCGGAGCGTCGCTGTCGTGCCCCATCTGGGTCGGCAGGTCGAACGCGACCGACAGGCCCATGGTGCCGTTGGCGATCAGCTGCTTGTACCGGGCGTTGGACTCCACGGCGGTGCCGAAACCGGCGTACTGGCGCATCGTCCACGGCCGCCCGGTGTACATCGTCGGGTAGACACCGCGCGTGAAGGGGTACGAGCCCGGTTCGCCCAGTTTCTCGTCGGGGTCCCACCCACTCAGAGCGTCCGGCCCGTACACCGGCTCGATGGGCAGTCCCGACTCCGACTCGCGCGCCATGTGCTGTGCCTTCCGATTCGACCTACTCGCTGGTACCGACCCTCGCGACGGACTGTAGCGGCGGGCGTGCGACGGGTGGAGAGCCGCACGCTGGGACCTTGCTCACAGCATGCGCCGCAGCGCGCAACCAAGCACCCCTGACGAGCATCCAATAGGTACAGGTCATCAACTCGGGGGGGCTCACATGCACCGTACGTCCGTCATACGCAGAGCGGTACTGGCCGCAGCCGCCGTCGCCCTGGCCGCCACCGGCTGCACCACCCAGGCCGTGGGGGCGGCCGGGGGGGCGGCCTCACCGTCGGAAGGGTCACCCTCGGCGTCCGCCTCGCCCTCGTCGGGCGCGTCGGCCGCCGGCGGTGCCGAGCCGACGGCCCCCGCGCCGGCCTCGCCGCCCGCCGCGAAGGTCCTGATGGCGGAGGGTACGGAGAACGAGCAGGTCCGCGAGGTGCAGGCGCGGCTGCGCCAGCTCGGCCACTTCCACCGCAGCCCCACCGCCTTCTACGGCTCGATGACCGCCAAGGCGGTCTCGGCGTTCCAGAAGAAGCAGGGACTGTCCGCCACCGGCGAGGTCGACGGGACGACCTGGGCGAAGCTGACGTCCAGCTCGCGCAAGCCGAGCGCCGCGGAGCTGCGGCCGCCGACCACCAACGAGCTGGACAAGCCCGACGCGCGCTGTATGACGGGCCGGGTGCTGTGCATCAGCAAGGAGAGCCGGACCCTCGCCTGGATGATCGACGGCAAGGTCGTGTCGGCGATGGACGTCCGCTTCGGCTCGGAGAACACGCCGACCCGCGAAGGCATCTTCAAGGTCGACCGCAAGGAACGGGAGTGGGAGTCGACGCTCTACCACACCTCGATGCCGTACTCGATGTTCTTCAGCGGCGGCCAGGCCGTGCACTACTCGTCGGACTTCAAGGCCCGCGGCTACAACGGCGGCTCGCACGGCTGCGTCAACGTCCGGGACATGGAACGGCTCGCCGCGGTCTTCGACCAGGTGAAGGTCGGGGACAAGGTCGTCGTCCACTGGTGATCCGTTGGCGATCCGTGGGGAGAAGAGAGGGCGCGGGCGGGACCGGGGGAACGTGTCCCGCCCGCGCCGTGTGCGCTGAGCCGTAGGTACGGGGGGAACCCCGGCTCTTCGCGCTGCCGATGACCAGTCGGCTCACTCATTACTGCGCCGTGGGGTGGAAAAACGTCACACCCTCGCGGAAGAAATTTTGAAACCGCAGGTCAAGGGCCGTTCGGCGGGTCAGAAGACCCATCCGGTCCGGCGCACGGAGAGCGCCGGGGCCAGCGGAGTCCAGGAGACCGACGGGCGCGCCGCGTCCGAGTCGTCGTCGTCGCGGCCCTCGTCCTCGCCGCCGCCCGAGCCACCACCCGTGCCGGAGCCGCTGCCGCCGCCGGAGCCGTCGCCCCCGTGGCCGCCGCTGCCGGAGCCGGAGCCGGAGCCGGTGGAACCGCCGGCGCCGGTGGAGCCGTTCTGGTGCTGGGCGTCACCGGACAGCGCCTTGTCGCACAGGATCTTGATGTTGGCCTCGCCCTCGGCCTCGTCGGCGAGCCGCTCCCGGCGGTCCCGGTCGAGGCGGCCGTCGCGGTAGTCCCGGCAGTCCTCCACGGTCCGCGCCGGCCAGCCGTGCTCCGAGCCGGAGCCGGAGATGCCGGAGGAACCCGAGTCCGGTCCCGCACCCGGCACGTCACCCGTGCCGTCCCCGGGCCCGCCCGAACCGTCGTCGTCCCCGACTCCGCCGTTCGACTCCGGGTCCGGGCGCCCCGGGACGCGCTCCTCGCCCGCCCCGGGCGTCGCCGACGCGGACGGCGGTACGCCCCCGGGCTCGCCGCCCGTTCCGGGTGTGGCGGAGCCGGAGCCGGCGGTCACCCCGCCGGACGCCGACGTACCCGGCGTGGCGACACCGGACACCGACGCGGCGGGCAGCGGCTCGCTCTCGCCGCCCAGCACCGGCAGCATGCCCGTACCGGCGCCCACGGCCACGCCGCCGACGGCCAGGCCGGCGACCGACGCGGCCAGGCCCCACCGCACGGGCCGTGCCCAGCGCATCCGTCTCCTGGGCCCCGCACTGTCGCGTACCGCACCGAGGTCCGGCACGTCCGCGACGCCGGGCGAACCGGACAACGGTGTCACGGCGGCTCGCGCCCCGGCGGCCCTCTCCGCCCGCGCCTCACGGAACGCCGCCAGCGCGGCCTCCTCGCCTGGCAGCTCGCCCGCCGCGGGGTCGGCGGCGGCGCGCAGGGCGTCCAGCGCCCGCGCGACCTGCCGGGCCCGCTCCCGCGCGTGATCGTCGACGGGACCGACCGGTTCACCCCGCAGCAGGTTCTCCGCCGCGTCCTGGTCGAGCCACTCATCCCGCTCGTCGGCCATCACATGTCCTTCTGCGTCCGCGAGCGCCAATGCGTCACACCGGTACGCACCCCGGAAACCGCACGGTGCTTGGGCTGTGGCGGCACGGCGCTCAGCGCGCCGGGCGGGGTTTCGGCCGGGGCGCCGGCACCCGCGTCCGCCTCCAGCAGCTCGGCCAGCCGCTTCAGTCCGCGGTGGGCGGCGGTACGTACGGCGCCGGGTCGCTTGCCCAGCGTCTTGGCGGCGCTCTTGGCGTCCAGCCCGACGACGACACGCAGGATGACGGCCTCCGCCTGGTCCTGCGGAAGCTGCGCGATCAGGTTCATGGTCCGGCCGGTGGCCAGGGCTTCCATGGCCTCGTCCGCGGTGTCGGACTCGGCCGGCTTGTCCGTGAGCTCGGTCTCGTCCCCACCGACGGCGGGGCGCCTGCCGCGCATGCGCAGGTGGTCCAGGGCGCGGTTGCGAGCGATACGGGCCGCCCAGCCGCGGAAGCGGTCGGCGTCCCCGCTGAACCGGTCGAGGTCACGGGAGATCTGGAGCCAGGCCTCGGACGCGACGTCCTCCGCGTCGGCGTCGCCGACCAGCGTGCGTATGTAGCCGAGCAACCGCGGATGCACGGCGCGGTACACAGCACGGAAGGCGTCTTCGTCCCCGTCCTGCGCCGCCAGCACCGCGGTGGTCAGCTCCGCGTCGTCCCCCAGCACTCCCACTACCTGTTCGTCATCGCGGCTGGTCACCGCCGTCACTACGCCCGGCGCGCAGCAGCACGCTACGTGGTCACCCGCCGTCGCGTCCACGTCTTGTACAACCTGCAACATCACGTTGACTGAATGCGGTGTGACAGAAACCGCACCCGTGGCGCTGATAGGAGTACGGGGCCGTACCACGGACCCGTGGACGACGACCGGGGCCTCTCCTGTGGGGGGTGGCGGCCCCGGTCGTCCTCCGCCCCGGACACGGGTGCAGGTCATGGCTTGCCGTTCGGGTCGTTCTTGGCAGGGCCGCCCGGCCGGGAATGCGCCCCCGCCTTCTGCGGCTCGGCGCCGGTCGCCTTCCCCCCGGGCTCGGCGGCCGCCTTCGGCCCGTTCTTCGAGCCGCCGCTCACCTTCGAGCTGCCGCCCTTCGCGGCGGGCTTTCCGTCGCCCTTCGCGGCGGGCTTTCCGCCACCCGGCTCGGCAGCCGTCTTCGGCCCGCCCTTGGAGCCGCCGCTCACCTTCGAGCTGCCGCCCTGCGAACCACCCTTGGGGCCGCCCTTCGATCTGTCCTTCGAGCCGCCCTTCGTGGCCGGCTTTGCCTCCGGGGGCGTGTCGGGCTTCCCGGCGGACTCCGTACCCGCCTTGGCGTTCGGCTTCCGCCCGGCCTTCGTGTCCGGCTGCTGCCCGTCCTTCGCACCCGCCCGGCCACCGGCGTTCGCCCCGGAGTGGGACCCGGCCTTGCCCTTGGGCTTCGGGCCCGACTTCCCGTCGGAGCGACCGTCGACCCCCTCCGCGCCGTTCTCCTCACCCGTGCCGGCCCCGGACGTACGCGCCGAGCGCGTCGGCCGTGAGATCGGACCCTGCTCCGCGCGCGGCCGCTCCGCGAGCGGCGTCGCCGGTACGCCGCCTTCGGGCGTGGACGTCGTCGAAGGCCGTGGCTCCGGGACCGCACCGCCGTCACCGCCGCCGAATGGCGAGGGGATCGCGCCGGTCTGCGCCGCCACGGCGACACCGCCCAGCAGCACGGTCGCCGCCAGCCCCATCGCCGCCGCCCGCAGCGAACGCCGACGGCGCTGCTCCCGGCCCGGCCGCCAGTCGTCACGCCGCCGGGTCTTGCCCACGGCGTGCCGGCCCTCGTCACGGGCCGCCCGGAACGCCGCGACCGCCCGTTCCTCACCCGCCGGGTCGACCTCGGCGTTCCGCACGACGGCCGCCAGCAGCGCGGCCGGCACCGCGGCCGGCACCACGGTGTCACCGGCCGCGGCGTCACCGTCCCGCGGCTTCCTGTCCCTGCTCATCCCCTAGCTCCGCCCTGCGCCAGTCGCCCGGCGAGTTTCTTCAGTCCTCGGTACGCGGCGGTGCGCACCGCTCCCGGCCGCTTGCCCAACACCCGCGCCGTCGCGGGCCCGTCCAGCCCCACGACCACGCGGAGCAGCACCGCTTCGGCCTGCTCGCGGGGCAGCCCGCGAATCATCGCGAGCGCCTGCTCCGTCGAGAGGCTCTCCAGAGCCGCGGCGGCCGTGTCCTGGCCGCCCGGCAAATCCAGTACGTCCTGTTCGATTAAAGAGGTACGGGGGCTTCGCTTCTGCTTGCGCAGATGGTCGAGCGCCCGGTGGCGGGCGATGGTCGCCGTCCACCCGCGGAAACCCGCGCCGTCGCCCCGGAAACGCCCGAGGTCCCGGGCGATCTCCAGCCACGCCTCGGCGGCGACGTCCTCCGCGTCGTCGCCGACGAGCCCGCGTACGTATCCGAGCAGCCCTGGGTGGACCAGCCGGTACGCCCGCGCGAACGCGTCCTCGTCCCCCCGCTGGGCGCGCTCGACGGCAGCGCCGAGCTCCGTGTCGTACGCCCCCACACTGCCCTCTTCGCGCCGCCCGTCACAGATCCCCCACCATTCTCTGCGCCAGAACGCACGGAAGTGTCACAGCAGCACCTTCCCGCGCCCCGCCCGGCCGTGGATCATCAGGTAGAAGTGCTGGACGGACTCCTCCGGGCCCGCCTCGAACCGGTTCACGACCTTGCCCAGCGGGTTCCAGGCCCGCCCGTCCGGCATCACGATGCCGACGGGCTGCCCGAAGTACTCCCGCTGCCCGTCGTCGAAGTCCACCCACTCCGCCCCGGCCCGCCGCACGATGACCTCCCCGGTGTACGCACCGAGCCCGCACAGGAACGGCTCGACCCGCGACCGCTCGGGCTGGTCGCGCCGCAGGCCGTCGACGACGAGGTCGACGAGCCGCAGGCTGGCGACGCTGTAGTCGAGCGGCAGCCGGTTCCGCTCGGTGACCCGCGCCACGAACTGCGTCACATAGGCGCGGACGCTCCGTGCGGCCGGCAGTGTGCTGAAGTCCCCATCCATGCCAGACCCAGCGACGCGGGCACCGCGACCGTCACGCGAAACAGAATGTGTGGCTTCTCATACGACGACTTCATCAGACTCGTACAACCATTCGCACAACTCGTGCGTCGGCTGGCATGATCCCGGCATGCTGATCATTCCCGGACACGGCGTCGACCTCGTCAAAATCGGAGACCGTCGCTCCGACGTCGAGGAGCGCGTCGGGCCGCCGCACCACGGCCCTGGGGGCGAGCGCGCGGTCTACGACACCTCGCCGATGCTCGTGGTCACCTACGCGGAGGACGACACGGTCGAACTCGTGGAAATCAGCTACAGCGGCGAGGGTGGCGACGCCGAAGCCCACTACGCCGGTGTCCAGCTCACCCACCGGTTCCTCGACGACGTCGTCGCCGATCTCCAAGCCCTGGGGTACACCAGCACGCCGTCCGACATCGGCCACGACTTCCACGCCGGGTTCGCCGTGTGGTCCATGAGGTCCCTGTGGGCCGGCGACCTCGACCCGGCAGCGGGCGAGGACGACCGTCGAGCCGTCGCCGAAGGCGTGTCCGTGGCGCCGTACGCCCACCTCAGCGGGGCGGAGGAAGAACCGTCGGACCGGCCCTAGAACTCCCTGTCCGCCGCCACAGCCCCGTACCAGCGCCGGCCGTCCATGAGCCGTTCCCGGCCGCGGATGTCACCGCGGCCCGGTCGGCGTCACCGAACGCCAGGCGGAGGGTGCTCACCGCGAGACGCACGGCGGCCTGTACGACGTCGGGGCCGCGTAAACAGCACCCGCGCGTACGGCGCCGTCTGCAACAGCCCCGGGTACCGAGGGGATCGGGCGCGCCGTCCGCACTGCGCACCCGTGCAGTTACTCACTGTACGGGCTCGGCCCATGCGGCGTACCCGAGGACCGTGTCGCCATCCGTCAGGTCGAGCCGGGCCCGTGGGCCGTAGTGGATGCGGTACGTGAGGCCCTCGATCTCGACGAGCCCGCACTGCGTCCCGCCGTCCTCGGGCTCCTGGAAACCGGGGCTCTCGACCACGTCCCACCCGGCCTCGCGGGCCAGGTACACCCACTCCTGGTAGGCCTCCTCGTTCCCGCCGACGTCCGGATCGGTGTCGCCGACCCGGATGAGGATCTGCACGGGATCCACTCGCCGACCCGTCACCATCGCCGTCAGCCTCCCGCAGCGCCGCTGCCTGCACCACCTGGGCGACGAGTGCCCCCGTGAGCCCCCTCAGAACACGGCGATCCCCCCGCATACGCGGTCACCCGCGCCGTGGAGCGGCGGGGAAGAGAAGCAGGGGCGCGGCGACCAGGCGGAGGACACCGGCCGCCACTCGCATGAACGCCACGTACCACTGGACGAGGGCGAGCGGCCCCAGCAGCCCCGCGGACATCAGTATCCCCATGCGCGCCCCACGCCCCGCGCGCCCCCCGCCCCGGCGTGTGCTACGCCGCGTCCTCGGGGAAGCCCTCCTCCGGGAAGCCCTCCTCGCCGAATTCCTCGTCGGACATCATTGCGCCAACGAACCCACCCATGAGCTCGTCGATGTCCAGCTCGGTGGCACCGGCCGGGGCCGTGGGGGCCTGGCCCTCGCTCATCCGCAGCACCAGGCCGAACTTCTTGACCTTCGCGTCCTCGGCCAGCTTGGCGAGGTCGATGTTCACTTCGGCCAGTTCGCCGTTCTTGAGCGTGAAGTCGGCCGTGACCTTGGCGTTCGGGGCGTCCTTCAGGTCCTTGTCCGTCGGCAGTTCCATGCCCGGGGGCAGGTCCTTCGCGAGCGGGCGGATCTCGCCGACCAGCTCCGTGATCAGCGTGCGGAACGGAGCCGTGGCGGTGATGTGCTCGGTGCCGTCCTTGCTGGACGAGGTCGTGAACTCGACCTCGCGGGCGATGGTCTCGCGGAGCGCCTCGAGCAGTTGCTTCTGCGTCTTGGCGTCGAGGGTGGGCTCGGGCGCGGGCTTGGCGCCGGGCTCCGCCCCCATCTCGGCGGTGGTCTTCTCCATCTCCTTGGTGTTGAACTTGACCCACTCGCCCTCGAACGCCTTCTTGAGGCCGCCCGCCTCCGGGGGCAGGTCCTTCGCGGACGGCATGGGGGTGTTCATCGCCTTGCCGAGGGCGTCGATGTCGGAGCGGAGGTAGGTGTAGTCGCCGACGACCCGGTACTCGACGAGGTCGCCGTCCTTGGTGCTGACCTTCATGGCCATGCCGACGTAGTCCTTCTCGCCGGACTCGTCGATCGGCTTCTTCGACTGCACGGTGACGCTGATCTTGGCGCCGCTGAGCAGATCGGCGGCCTCGTCGGGAATCTCCTCGCCGGGCTCCGGGTCCGAGGAGGCGTCGAGCGCCTTCAGGCTCTGGGCGTCGGTGTCCAGGTCGAGCTCGAAGGAGATCGTCTTCTCCTTGCCGAGCTTCTCGAAGGCCTGGTCGAGCTTCTTCCCGGCGGAAAGCTGCTCCACCGTGCCGCAGGCGGCCGAACCCGCCAGGACGGCGCCGACGACTGCGGTGGCGGTCAGAGTCTTGCGTATGGCGGTGATGGTGGTCTCCTCGTCAGTGCGATCACGGCGTGATCACTCAGGAGACTCACAACTCCCCCAAAGGGTTGCCCCGTCGCCGTCTCACTCGTCGTCGAACCACGGCCTGCCCGCGGCCCAGTGCGCGACCCACCCGGCGAAGCCCGCCCCGAAGGGCGTCGCGCCCTCACCGCAGATGTTCCAGATGCGGCCGCGCTGCGGCCCGGTGACGACAAGGTGCCAGTACATACCGCACCCGTCCGTACCGAGCACGATCGAACCGTGGTCGAAGACTTGGTCGAGGATCGGCTCGATCTCCTCCTCCGGCCTCGGGTCGTCCTCCCACAGCCACGCCTCGGTCAGCGGAAACGGCCGGCTCAGCTCCCGCTCCGGCCTGCCGTCCCCCCAGTCGTTCGGCAGCTCGGCCAGCCCCACCAACCCGTAGTCCGGCGGCCCGGCATACGAGCCGTCGCTTATCTCGGCGACGAACGTCCGGTACGGCTCGGGCACCACGATGCCGTGCTCCGTCTCGAAGGCGTACACGGCCTCCCAGCCCAGGGCGGACGCGCCACCGTCGTCCACGTCGAAGGCGGCACGAAGGGCGGCGAGGTCAGCGGGGTCGGCCTGCTCGGTATCCATGCGGCCCATGGATACCACCGGGCAGGCATGGTCTTGTCAGTGGCCGAGTGCACACTGACGCCATGAAGCGCACCTGGGTGGAGTCAATGGGCGGGCCCCTCGCCGTCGTTCCCGTTTCCGCGCTGGCCGGATGGGGCGGCTGCACCGAAGGCGGGATGATCGTCGGCGACACCGATACGCCGGACGACTACGACCGGGCGTGCGCGGTCGAGGACCTGGCCGATGCGATCGCGATCAGAGGCGGGGAGGCCGAGGCCCTGATCCTGGGGGACGAGCCGGCCACCACCCGCTACCTCCCGGAGCACCGCGCCTTCCTGCGATGGCTGGCCGCCTCGTCCGAAGCCGAGCTGACCGCCGCGGCCGAGCGCGTCCTCACGAGCCCCTCGACCGCCTGGGAGGACTGCGGCACCTGGACGACGGACGGCCCGGCGGTGCTCATGGACTCGGTGAGCGCCGGTACCGACCTGGACGTCACGTACCCGGGCGGCGGTCTGCCGGAGCAAGCACCCGTCCCGCTGCCCGCCGGCACCTGGAGGGTCCGCGCCGTCCACACCAAGGCCGACGAGCACACATGGGTCGGCCTGGTTCAGCTCCTGAGCTACAACGATCCCTCGTAGTAGTCCCCGATCTCGACGTCGTGCACGAACGACGTCGAGAACCCATCCGCGGCCTCGACACACGCCGGGACCACCGAACGCCGTAATTCCCGGATCCGCTACCCCGTACTCATCTTCACCGATGCGTCGTCGAACGACGAGCAGAACGGACGAGCTGACCCCTGAGTATCACGCCGTCGGCGACATTCCTTGTCCGACGTAGCTCGGATCAGCTATACCGGATTACCTCTGAACCAGTCACCGCCTGCCCCGGAAATGGCTTGCCGCAAGTAATCGCGCAGCGAAAAGGCGACGCGATAGCGACTGTCACTCTCGTGCTCCCATAGAAAAATGTCACGGTCGCGTTCCGGATTGCGGATGAAAGCGAACAGATCTCCGCCACCTCCGCCACCTCCGCCACCGAAGAACAACAGCGGATCGAAGGGCATATACAGATCGGCGAAGTCGGGGTCGTCGCGGAGGGCACGGTTTTCGCGAAGCACCTCTTCGGCAGTCCACAGGACCGGGACCCCCCGACAGGACACGCCTCCGACCTCGGACAACACCTCTCCGAGGTCGGGCGGCAGCCGACACGAGAGGCTCTGCTCAAGCGCGGCGATCGTCTCCTCGGATTCCGACCCGTGAAAGGTCACATCAGGGCCCACAGACCCGATCAACTCACGCCACACTGTGCACCTCGTCATGGTGAATTCGAGCAGGCGCCGCAAGACAGGCGCCATGGGAAATGGTCGGCGCAGGCTACCGAGGGCCACTCGGCCAGCCTGCGCCGACGTTGGCACTTACCTGGTACGGGCGAGAACCAGTGGCCCAACTGATCCTCGACCCGAACTGTGTTGATAGACGAAGGCATTGCCACGGGACGGCGTCGAGCCCGTCTCTTCGTACGCGTCACAAAACGCATTCCAGAGGTTTCGGATTTCACTGTGCACGCGACTGTTCACCGTTCCAGTGGGGATTCCCCGGAGATTCTCCAGCGAGTGAATTTAATCCGCCGAGAAGGGGCCGGGGTATCGGTTCAACACCTACTGTTCGACAGCGTGAGGTGCTCACACATTTCCTCGCTGGGCAGGGTTCGCCTCGAAGAAGATCTCTGTGTAGTCCGTCCGTCCTCTGGAGTTGCCCACCGTCGCGGGCGTGCGCCCCGGAATCGACGCGCCCGGAGGCGCCGTCGAAGCGACTCCGCATTTGCCCCGCCGACATTGTGCATGAGCACCTGCCCCGTGCCCACGGTGACGTAGTAGGTGTGCTGACCTTGGACGGTGAGGTCGGTGCTCATGGACTCGGCGAGCGCGGGCACCGACTTGAACGTCGAGTACCCGGGCGGTGGACTGCCCGACCAAGCACCCGTTCCCCTGCCCGCCGGCACCTGGAAGGTCCGCGCCGTCCGTACCAAGACCGAGGAGCACACGCGATCGGCCTGGTCCAGCTCCCGAGCTAAAACGAGCCCTCGTAGTAGTCCCCGCTCTCGACGTCGTGCACGAAGGACTTCCAGAACCCCTCCGGGGCCTCGACACACGCGGGGTCCACCGACCGCAGGAACTCCCGGACCCGCTGCCCGGCAGCCAGTTTCACCGAGGTGTCGTCGGGCGACGAGTAAAACGGGAACTTGGCGTCGACCCACCGGAGACATGCGACGAAAGCGGACAGGCTCGTATTTGCGAAGACGGGATCGGGGTCCCTGTCCATCCCGAAAAGAACCTCACCCGTATCGACATTCAGAAAGAAATCGAAGTCGCCATCGAACGACCCGATCCTGAGGATCTCGTCCCCGGCGTCCGTCGAAAACACCTCCGACGGCTGTGGGTCGGCCTCGAACAGGATCGCCAACGTCGGCATCCCTTGATCCACCAAAAAGGCCCTGGTCCAGGCGTCGGACACGGCACACGCCCGATCGTCGCTCCATCGAAGGGTGTTCAGCAGGTCCCGTCCTCCCATACGGCGAACTCCCTGGCGACCTTCCTGGAAAGCAGGTCGACGATCGGCAGCTCCGCCAAGGAGCTCAGCCACGTGTCGAGCGAGGATTCATCACCGGGAAACCACCATTCCGTGCGACTTCCCAGACTTTCAAGCTCTTCACTCAAGGAATATCTGAGCTCGAACTGAACTTGGAGGTATCCCTCATGCTCCCCGGAAGAATCCGTTACCTCAAGCTGGCGGACCAGACTCAAAGAAAAGGTGGGCTCCGGGAGCCAGTTCACCTTTCCGTACTGAAAGATGTACCCATCTGCGTCAGGATCGTCAGGAACGTCGAACTCAACCGCAGAAAACCTTCGCACGACGCCGAAGAATCGCCCGTTCGGAGAGTCGATCGACCCGGCGTCCGAACACATAACCCGCACCACGTCCACCGCTTTACGCGGGCTCCTGCCGCCTGGTCCTTCGGTTACTCGCGAAATTCCGGAGTTCGACCCCCAGGCGCCGCAGCTGGTGTACGTAGCCGTCGCTGACCACATCGCGGCACGGATTGTCGCTGGGGAGCTGCGTCCGGGAATGCGCCTGCCGGCGGAACGGGCCCTCGCCGAACAAGTCGAGCGCCGCGCCGCGCCGCTGCTTGCCACCCTCGGCATCGACACCCCTGGCCCATACTGGATCCACGGCATGGAGGTCGCGTGATGCCCGACCCGGTCCGCATGTGCGCCCGCTGCCAGCACATCACCGACTCCCCAGTCCTCGTCCACGAAGTCCACAGCGCCAGCGGCCCCGGCTGGAACGTCTACGCCTGCTCTGCGTACGCGCCTCATTACCCGCCGACCCAAGACGCGCTGGAACCCCTTGATGCCGCCCTGCGGCAGCGCGCCGAGAGGCAGTGCGTTCAACCTCGCAAGGAGGAATGAGCCCGCTGGCGAGATCGGCCACGCCCCCACATCATCCGCGGCTGCTTCCACGCCCGCCAGTCCACTCCCCGGTCCAGTAGGGAAAAGATCATTTCGGTTAAATAACAAGGTTGGCCACACCCGAGTTGATGGCATGGCCGGTGAGCTCGCCCAGCATGCTGCCGGAGCGATCATCTCATGAATCACCAGCAAGGGCTTGATGAACAAGATGCAGTTGGGACGCGACCGCGCGCCTGCACCGGCCATTGGCCCTCTCCTCTTCGGCATTGACTATCCGCCCGATCGACTCGAACGAGAGAATGGAGTCATAGCAGGACGACATGACTGTCAGGACTCCCGCTTCCCACATCTCCCCTGAAGAGAATTCGGCATACTCCCCAAGCGATTTCAGTAGGGAGGAGGCCGTGAATGGCGCCATGGAATCGGAAGAGCGTCGTGTAGGGAAAGAGTGTACATGAGCCGCTACGGAACCGACACCCGGCCAACTCCATGGTGCGACGACCCACTTGGTGTCCC
>NZ_JBEPEL010000011.1:0-125243 GCF_040300825.1 Streptomyces sp. NPDC000229 | reverse complement strand
GGTCTGGCGCATCCCCCTGCCCGGCGCCACCAAGTCGGATCTCGGCCTCGTCCGCCGCGGCGACGTCCGCGGTGCCGGGCCGTCCACTTGGTGAGGCTCATGTAGCCCTGTTCGGCGAAGAATTCGACATTCTGGGGGGCTCCTGACAAGTAGGGGGCGCGCGACGTCGAACAAGCGTGTAGCTTGCCGGGTCAACAGTGCTGGAGGCGGCGGGGGGCCGGCCCCAGGGGGATATGGGGGGAAGCTCGATGGGCGTGCGGCTCATGGTGGTCGACGAGCACCGACTGCTCGCGGAGGCGCTCGCGTCGGCGCTCAAACTGCGCGGGCACCGGGTGCTCGCGGCCGCCGCGCCCACGGCGGGCTCGGCCGAGCTGGTGGTGAGCAGGGCGCCCGAGGTCTGCCTGCTGGGGACGGCGGCACCGGCCGAGCCAGGGGTCTTCGACCCGATCACCACGATCAAGCGGGAGCGCCCTCAGGTGGCCGTGGTGGTGCTCGGGCCGGTGCCGTCGCCGCGCGGGATCGCGGCGGCGTTCGCGGCCGGCGCTTCCGGTTACGTACGCCATGACGAGCGCATCGAGGGCGTGGAGCGCGCCATGCTGAAGGCCAGGGCGGGCGAGGCGGCGGTGGCGCCGCAGCTGCTCCAGGGCGCCTTCACCGAGCTGCTCAACCCGGCCGTGCAGCCGGACGACGAGGGGCAGCGGCTGCTGCGGCTGCTCACGCCGCGCGAGGTGGAGGTGCTGGTGCGGGTCGCGGAGGGCGAGGACACGCGGTTGATCGCGGCGGGCATGAACATCGCGCCGAGCACCGCGCGTACGCATGTGCAGCGGGTTCTGATGAAGCTGGGCGTCGGGTCGCGGCTGGAGGCCGCCGCGCTGGCCGCGCGTACGGGGCTGCTCGACCGGGCGGTGTCGTCCGGGACGGCGGGGATGCCGAAGGGGCCGGACGCCCTGTGACGTCCGGCCCCCGGGCTCACTCGGCGGGCGGCGTCGGCGGGGCGGTCGGGCGCAGCCGCAGCCAGACCAGGAAGAACAGTCCGAGGGCGAGCATGCCCAGGCCCGTCCAGAGGTTGATGTTGACGCCGACGGCCTTCTTCAGGTCCGCGTCGGACGCGGTGAGCCCGGCGACGGTGACGATGATCCCGTACACCGTGAACAGGCCCCCGATGATGCGCCGGATGTCGAAGAGGCGGGCGGCGGTGGCGGACTTCTTCTCCAGCTCGGAGACTTCACGCTGCAGTTCGGACATGGGTCGGTGCCTCCGGGGTGGTCAGAAGGAGTACGGCAGGTAGCAGGCGGCGGCCAGGAGGACGGCTCCCCAGCCGAGCAGGGCGGGGCGCCGGTACCAGGCGTCGTCGCCCTCGGAAGGCGCCTCCTCCATGCCCGGTGACGTCGTGCCGTACACCAGTCCGGCGAGCTCCGCCTCGGGCTTGGGCGCGGTGAAGAGCGTGACGGCGACCATCACCACCGCGCCGGCGACGAAGCCGACGATCGCCGAGACGAAGTTGGCGCCCTGGTCGGTGGGGATGGCGATGACGCCCTGCTTGTAGATGACGAAGTAGTTCACCATCGCGGCGACCGTGCCCGCGATCAGGCCCCAGAAGCCGGACTTGACCGAGGCGCGCTTCCAGAACATGCCGATGATGAAGACGACGAACATCGGCACGTTGAAGAAGGAGAACAGGGTCTGGAGGTAGCCCATGATGTTGGAGAAGCTGGCGGCGAGGAACGCGGTGCCGATGGAGGCGAGGACGCCGATCGCCGTAATGAGCCGGCCGAAGCGCAGGTAGTAGGTGTCGTCGCGGTCCTTGACCACGTACTTGGCCCAGATGTCGGCGGTGAAGACGGTGTTGAACGAGGACACGTTGGCCGCCATGCCGGCCATGAAGGCGGCCAGGAGGCCGGTGACGGCTATGCCGAGTACGCCGTTGGGCAGGAGCTCCTGCATCAGCAGCGGGATGGCGTCGTTGTAGGTGAGGTCCGAGCCCGCCGTGCCGATCTTCGGTACGAGGACGGCGGCGACCAGCCCGGGGATCATCACCACGAACACGATGAAGATCTTGGGGAAGGCGGCGATGAGCGGGGTGCGCTTGGCGGCCGACAGGTTCTTCGCGGACAGGGCGCGCTGCACCTCGGCGAAGTTGGTGGTCCAGTAGCCGAAGGAGAGCACGAAGCCGAGGCCGAGGACGATGGTCAGCCAGTTGGCACCCAGCGGGTTGGGGTCGCCGATGCCGGTGCCGCCCCAGGCGGAGAGGAAGTCGGAGCCGCGGCTCCTCTCCAGCGAGCCGGTCAGGCCGTCCCAGCCGCCGACCCGCTTCAGGCCGAGGACGGTCAGCGGGATGAGCGCGGCGAGGATCACGAAGAACTGGAGCACCTCGTTGTAGATCGCCGAGGACAGCCCGCCGACGGTGATGTAGGCGAGGACGAAGAAGCCGGCGACGACGATGGAGACCCACTGCGGCCAGCCGAGCAGCGCCTCGACGACGATCGACAGCGCGTAGAGGTTGACGCCCGCGATGAGGATGGCGGCGAAGGCGAACAGCACCGAGCTGAGCAGGTGCGCCGACTTGTCGAACCGCTGGAGCAGGAACTCGGGTACGGAACGGACCTTGGAGCCGCCGTTGGTGGGGAGCCGGAGCCCGTCGGCCAGATGTTGCCCGGCGGCCAGGTGACGCATGAGGTACTCGCTTCGTCGCGTGGACTGATCACGCCGGAACCTACGCGTCCTCATTCATGATCTGAACACTTCTGTTGGTTTTCTTTGTTTGATTGTGATCGGGTGAGGTGAAATGTCGGAAGCAAGCGCTTGTACTTCCACCGGCGGGCGGCCGTTGACGGGCGCTGTTGGGGTGTGGTTGATTGTGTTTGTTTCTGTTGGGTGTGTGGTGAGGTGTCGAGGAGCCCGCGAGTGAAGAAGACGTCGACCCGGCTGGCCGACGGCCGTGAGCTGGTCTATTACGACTCCCGGGACGACGTCGTACGCGACGCCGTCGACCGGCGGCCCCTCGACCCGGTCTCCACCACCGCGGAGATCCGCCACGACCCGCTGCTGGGCGACTCGGTCGCCATCGCCTCGCACCGCCAGGCCCGCACCTACCACCCGCCGGCCGACGAGTGCCCCCTGTGCCCCACCCGCGACGGCCGCCACAGCGAGATCCCGGACAGCGACTACGACGTCGTGGTCTTCGAGAACCGCTTCCCCTCCCTCGCCGGCGACTCCGGCCGCTGCGAGGTCGTCTGCTTCACCTCCGACCACGACGCCTCGTTCGCCGACCTCACCGAGGAGCAGGCCGCCCTCGTCCTGGAGGCCTGGACCGACCGCACCGCCGAACTCGCCGAACTGCCGGGCGTCAAGCAGGTGTTCTGCTTCGAGAACCGGGGCGCCGAGATCGGCGTCACCCTCGGCCACCCGCACGGCCAGATCTACGCGTACCCCTTCACCACCCCGCGCACGGCGCTGATGCAGCGCTCCGCCGCCGCCCACCGCGCCGCCACCGGCCGCAACCTCTTCGACGACCTCGTCGAGCGGGAGCGCACGGCGGCCGAACGGGTGATCCTGGAGACCCGGGAGTGGGTCGCCTTCGTGCCGTACGCCGCGCACTGGCCGTACGAAGCGCACCTCTATCCCAAGCGGCGCGTACCCGACCTCAGGGCGCTGGACGAGGCCGCGCGCACCGAGTTCCCCCAGGTCTACCTGGAACTCCTGAGGCGCTTCGACCGGATCTTCGGGCAGGGTGAACCGCCGACGCCGTACATCGCCGCCTGGCACCAGGCGCCGTTCGGCGACCCGGGGCGTGACGACTTCGCGCTGCATCTCGAGCTTTTCACCATCCGACGCTCTTCCGGCAAGCTGAAGTTCCTCGCGGGCTCGGAGTCCGGCATGAGCGTGTTCATCAACGACGTGCCGCCGGAGGCCGCGGCCCGGCGACTGCGAGAGGTAGCGAGCGCATGAGGTATCTGGTCACGGGCGGAGCCGGCTACGTCGGCAGTGTGGTCGCCGCGCACCTGCTGGAGGCCGGGCACGAGGTCACCGTCCTCGACGACCTCTCCACGGGCTTCCGCGAGGGCGTGCCGACCGGTGCCCACTTCATCGAGGGCCGTATCCAGGACGCCGCCCGGCACCTGGACGCCTCCTACGACGGCGTCCTGCACTTCGCCGCGTTCTCGCAGGTCGGCGAGTCCGTCATCGACCCCGAGAAGTACTGGGTGAACAACGTCGGCGGCACGATGGCGCTGCTGGCCGCGATGCGGGACGCGGGCGTGCGCCGCCTCGTGTTCTCCTCCACGGCCGCGACCTACGGCGAGCCGGTCTCCACCCCCGTCACCGAGACCGACCCCACCGCCCCCACCAGTCCCTACGGCGCCTCCAAGCTCGCCGTCGACCACATGATCACCGGTGAGGCCGCCGCCCACGGCCTGGCCGCCGCCTCGCTGCGGTACTTCAACGTCGCCGGGGCGTACGGGCAGTTCGGCGAGCGCCACGACCCCGAGTCCCACCTCATCCCGCTCGTGCTCCAGGTCGCGCTCGGCAAGCGGGCCTCGATCTCGGTGTACGGCGACGACTACCCGACGCCCGACGGCACCTGCGTCCGCGACTACATCCACGTCGCCGACCTCGCCGAGGCGCACCTGCTCGCCATGGACGCGGTCACGCCGGGCGAGCACCTCATCTGCAACCTCGGCAACGGCAGCGGCTTCTCGGTCCGTGAGGTCGTCGAGACCGTGCGGGAGGTCACCGGCCACCCGGTGCCCGAGGTCGTCGCGGCCCGCCGCGGCGGCGACCCGGCGGTACTCGTCGCCTCGGCCGCCACCGCCCGGGACCGGCTCGGCTGGAAGCCGTCCCGGCCGGACCTGGCGGGCATCGTGGCGGACGCGTGGGAGTTCGCGAGGGCGAGAGAGGCGGAGGCGGGGGCATGAGCGTCGCGGAGGATTTCCGGAAGCTGTACGGGGCCGCGCCCGAAGGGGTGTGGGCGGCGCCGGGCAGGGTCAACCTGATCGGCGAGTACACCGACTTCAACGACGGGTTCGTCCTGCCGCTGGCGCTCCCGCACACCGCCGTCGCCGCCGTGTCGCGGCGCACCGACGGCCGGCTGCGCGTCCACTCGGCCGACACCGACCAGGGCGTGGTCCAGCTCGACGTCGACGCCCTGGAACCGCTCGCCGACTCCGGGTGGGCCGCCTACCCGGCCGGTGTGGTGTGGGCGCTGCGCGAGGCGGGCCACGCCGTCACGGGCGCCGACGTCCACCTCGCGTCCACCGTCCCGACGGGCGCCGGGCTGTCCTCGTCGGCCGCCCTGGAGATCGTCACCGCCCTCGCGCTGGGCGACCTGTACGGGCTCGGGCTGGACGCCCGGGAGCTGGCCGTGCTCGCCCAGCGTGCCGAGAACGCGTTCGTGGGCGTCCCCTGCGGCGTGATGGACCAGATGGCGTCGGCGTGCTGCACCGAGGGCCACGCCCTGTACCTCGACACCCGGGACCTGTCGACCCGCCAGGTGCCGTTCGACCTCGACGCCCAGGGCCTGAGGCTGCTGGTCGTCGACACCCGGGTGAAACACGCGCTCGGTGACGGCGCGTACGCCGAGCGGCGCGCCGGGTGCGAGGCGGGCGCGCGGGCGCTCGGCGTGCGCACGCTGCGCGAGGTGGAGTACGTGCACCTGCCCGACGCCCTGCGGCGGTTGGGTGAGGAAACGGTTCGCTCGTACGTCCGCCATGTGGTGACCGAGAACCGCCGCGTCGAGCGGACGATCGCCCTCCTGGACGCGGGTGACGTGCGGGCGGTCGGCCCGGTCCTCACCGAGGGGCACGTCTCGCTGCGCGACGACCTTCGGGTCTCCTGCCCGGAGTTGGACCTGGTGGTCTCGGCGGCGACCACCGCCGGGGCGCTGGGCGCGCGGATGACGGGCGGCGGATTCGGCGGCTCGGCGATCGTGCTGGTCGAGGCGGCGGACGAGGACACGGTGACCAAGGCGGTCACCGAGGCCTTCGCGGCGGCCGGGCACATGGCTCCGCGGGTGTTCCCGGCGGTGCCGTCGCCGGGGGCGCGCCGCATCGGCTGAGCCGACGGGCTCCGACCGCGGGCGCGTACCCGTGAGTTTGCGGAACTCGCCTCCCCCTCGGGCCGCGCCGCCGTACCCTGATGCACAGCACCGGTGGGGGCCGGTGCTGATCAGGGGGCGAGACAGCCGGGTACGACGCCTGGGGCGGGGGTAACAGTCACTGCACGGCGGCGGCCGTGCGACCACTGGACACCTCGGGCTCCGGGCGCCGTACCCGCAGCTGCTCCGCTTCTCGACACATGGGGGTGTCAGTGGTCCGTATCCGGGTTCTGGTGGTGGACGACCACCGCATCTTCGCCGAGTCGCTCGCCGCCGCTCTGGCTGCCGAGCCCGACGTGGACGTCGCGGCGGCCGGCAGCGGCCCCGCCGCGCTGCGTTGCCTGGACCGGGCTGCGGCCGAGGGCCGCAGGTTCGATGTGCTGCTCGTCGACGCCGACCTGGGCGCCGCTGCCGCACCGGCGGTCGCCCGCGCCGTGCCGGACAACGGCGAGGGGGCCGTGGACGGCATCTCGCTGGTCGCCGGGGTCCGCGAGGGCCGCCCCGAGGTGCGTACGGTGGTGCTGGCGGAGAAGGACGACCCGGGCCGGGCCGCGCTCGCGCTCCAGGCCGGCGCCTCCGGCTGGGTCGCCAAGGACTGTTCGCTCCAGCGGCTGCTGACGGTGATACGGGGCGTGCTGCGCGACGAGACGCATCTGCCGCCCGCGTTGCTCACCGGGGTGCTGCGGGAGCTGACGTCCGCGCGCAAGCACCGCACCGAGAGCGAGCGGCTGGTGGAGTCGCTCACCCCGCGCGAGCGGGAGGTGCTGCGCTGCATGGTGGCGGGCCTGGGCCGCAAGGCGGTCGCCGAGCGGCTGTTCCTGTCCCCGCACACGGTGCGTACCCATATGCAGAACGTGCTGGGGAAGCTGGGCGTGCACTCCACGCTGGCGGCCGTGGCGCTGGCCCGCCGGGCGGGTGTGGGGCCGGCGGAGCTGGGGCCCGCTCTAGCCGGGGATGTTGTCGAACGGGGCGGTCAGCTGGCGTAGCAGCGCGGCCAGTTCGGCGCGCTGGGCACGTGACAGCTCCGCGAGGATGGCCCGCTCCTGCGCGAGGAGTCCGGCGAGCGCCTGGTCGGCGCGGTCACGGCCCTCGGGGGTGAGGCGGACCAGGACGCCCCGGCGGTCGCTGGGGTCGGGCAGCCGCTCGACGAGGCCCTTCTTGGCGAGCCGGTCGATACGGTTGGTCATGGTGCCGGAAGTGACCAGCGTCTGGGTGAGCAGTTGGCCGGGGGAGAGCTGGTAGGGTGCGCCGGCGCGGCGCAGCGACGTCAGGACGTCGAACTCCCAGGGCTCCAGGTTGTGCTCGGAGAAGGCGAGCCGACGGGCCCGGTCGAGGTGGCGGGCCAGCCTGGAGACCCGGCTGAGCACCTCGAGTGGTTCCACGTCGAGGTCGGGGCGCTCGCGGCGCCATGCAGCGACCAGTCGGTCGACCTCGTCCTCCATGGCGATCAGTGTAGGCGATCTGTCGACGTGAAGTCTCTTGACGTCAAGAAATACTCGCCTGGACCATTGGGCATGACGGGGCCGGGACTCCGTTCCGCTTCGGCACTTCGTTCCAGCAAGGGGACCGAACATGTATTCCGCACCGATCTGGGATCCGCAGCAGTACCTGCGCCATTCCTCCCACCGCACACGACCGTTCCTCGACCTGCTCGCCCGGATACCCGAGCTGCCCGCCGTCGCCGAGGGCCGCTCTCCCCGCATCGCCGACCTCGGCTGCGGCCCCGGCAATGTCACCGCACTGCTCGCCGACCGCTGGCCCGGCGCACGCATCACCGGCTTCGACCTCTCGCCCGACATGCTGGAACAGGCGAAGAAGCACTACGCCGGCACCACCGACGGCGGCGGCTGGCTCGACTTCCGCCCCGCCGACGCCGCGCACTGGACGCCCGACGAACCGTACGACCTGATCATTTCCAACGCGGCGCTCCAGTGGGTACCCAACCACCCCGAGTCCTTCCCCGTGTGGACGCAAGGACTCGTCCCCGGCGGCACCCTCGCCTTCCAGGTGCCCGCCAATTTCACCTCGCCCAGCCACGCCCTCCTGGGCGAGCTGTGCGAGACCCCGCAGTGGCGCGCCCGCCTCGCCGGCCACGGCCGCCGCTTCGTCCATATCCTCGACGCCGCCGACTACCTCACGCGCCTGGCCGACCTCGGGCTGGCCGTGGACGTCTGGGAGACGGTCTACTCGCAGCTCCTGCACGGTGAGGACCCCGTCCTCGACTGGGTGAAGGGCACCGCGCTGCGCCCCGTCCTCACCGTCCTGGACGGCGACGACGAGGCGGTCGCCGAGTTCCTGGCCCAGTACCGCGACCTGCTGCGCAAGGCCTACCCGCCCGGCCCGCACGGGACGGTCTTCCCGTTCCGCCGCGTCTTCGCGGTCGCCACCAGGAGCCAGGAGCCCACGGGGTGACGCCCCACTTAACGGCGACCCCTGCCAAACGCCCGCGTCGGGGAGGCGCGCCGCGCATCCGCGCCGCACCACCCCGACGCGGTCAGCTCTTGCGGTGGCCTATCAGGCGGGGCTTGGGCTCCAGGCCGTCCAGGCCGTGCCAGGCCAGGTTCACCAGGTGGGCCGCCACCTCGGCCTTCTTGGGCTTGCGGGCGTCCAGCCACCACTGGCCCGTCAGGGCCACCATCCCCACCAGCGCCTGTGCGTAGAGGGGAGCCAGCTTGGGGTCGAAGCCCCGGGCCTTGAACTCCAGGCCCAGGATGTCCTCCACCTGTGTGGCGATGTCCGAGATCAGCGACGCGAACGTACCCGTCGACTGCGCGACCGGCGAGTCCCGCACCAGGATCCGGAACCCGTCCGTGTACGTCTCGATGTAGTCCAGCAGCGCGAACGCCGCCTGCTCCAGCAGCTCGCGCGGATGCCCCGCCGTCAGGGCCCCGGTCACCATGTCGAGCAGCTGGCGCATCTCGCGGTCCACGACGACCGCGTACAGGCCCTCTTTGCCGCCGAAGTGCTCGTACACCACCGGCTTGGAGACCCCGGCCTTCGCGGCGATCTCCTCCACCGACGTGCCCTCGAAGCCCCGCTCGGCGAAGAGCGTGCGGCCGATGTCGAGCAGTTGCTGCCGACGCTCGGCGCCCGTCATCCGGACCCGGCGCCCGCGCCTGGGTTTGTCAGTACTCCCGCTGCCACTGCCGTCGATCGCCACACCGTCCATCATGCCGCGTTCGCGGCGCGGTCCTGGCGTCGGGCTTCGATCCGCTCGGCGGTCGGCCAGCGCACGTCGTACGCCCAGCCGAGCTTCTCGAACCAGCGGATCAGCCGGGCGCTGGAGTCGATCTGGCCCCGCATCACGCCGTGACGTGCGCACGTCGGGTCGGCGTGGTGCAGGTTGTGCCACGACTCACCGCACGACAGCACTGCCAGCCACCACACGTTGCCGCTCCGGTCCCGCGACTTGAACGGCCGCTTGCCCACCGCGTGACAGATCGAGTTGATCGACCACGTGACGTGGTGCAGCAGCGCCACCCGCACCAGCGAGCCCCAGAAGAACGCCGTGAACGCGCCCCACCACGACATCGTCACCAGACCGCCCACCAGCGGCGGGATCGCCAGCGACAGGATCGTCCAGCCGATGAACTGCCGCGAGATCCGGCGCATCGCCGGGTCCTTGATCAGATCCGGCGCGTACTTGGCCTGCGGGGTGCGCTCCTCGTCGAACATCCAGCCGATGTGCGCCCACCACAGGCCCTTCATCAGCGCCGGCACGGTCTCACCGAACCGCCACGGCGAGTGCGGGTCGCCCTCCGCGTCCGAGAACTTGTGGTGCTTGCGGTGGTCCGCCACCCAGCGCACCAGCGGCCCCTCCACCGCCAGCGACCCCATGATGGCCAGCGCGATCCGCAACGGCCGCTTCGCCTTGAACGCGCCGTGCGTGAAGTAACGGTGGAAGCCGATCGTGATGCCGTGGCAGCCGATGTAGTACATCGCCACCAGCAGCCCCAGGTCCAGCCAGCTCACGCCCCAGCCCCACGCCAGCGGCACCGCCGCGAGCAGGGCCAGGAACGGCACCGTGATGAACACCAGCAGCGTGATCTGCTCGATCGAACGCTTGCTGTCCCCGCCGAGCGTGGCGGGCGGCAGGTCAGAAGAAGGGGAAGCGGACGAGTCCGAAGTCTCGATCACGTCGGGGCTTGTGGTCATGGGGGCCTCTGGGGGTGAGGGATGCAACGGAAGCTGTGGCTACGGTTCCGTAACCTACGGCGACGTAAGTATGGCAGCGGTTCGGCGCGCGGCAAGAGGGCTGCGAGCACCGCCGCCGCGCGGGCCACCTATCCTTGGTGTCGTCGGACAGCGCGGTCCGCAGCCTCCAGTACCCCTCCAGACGTGCTCAAACACTGCAAGGAGCCGCACCTGTGAGCAGTGCCGACCAGACCCCCTCCGCCAGCGCCGAGCTGCGCGCCGACATCCGCCGACTGGGCGACCTGCTGGGCGAGACCCTCGTACGGCAGGAAGGACACGAGCTCCTCGACCTCGTCGAGAAGGTCCGCCACCTCACCCGCGAGAACGGCGAGGCCGCCGCCGAGCTGCTCGGCGACACCGACCTGGAGACCGCCGGCAAGCTCGTGCGGGCCTTCTCCACCTACTTCCACCTCGCCAACGTCACCGAGCAGGTCCACCGCGGCAAGGAACTGCGCGCCAAGCGCGCCGCCGAGGGCGGCCTCCTCGCCCGCACCGCCGACATGCTCAAGGACGGCGACCCCGAGCACGTACGCGAGACGGTCAAGAACCTCAACGTCCGTCCCGTCTTCACCGCGCACCCCACCGAAGCGGCGCGACGCTCCGTGCTCAACAAGCTCCGCCGCGTCGCCGAGCTGCTGGAAACCCCGGTCATCGCCTCCGACCGGCGCCGCCACGACCTGCGCCTGGCCGAGTCCATCGACCTGATCTGGCAGACCGACGAGCTGCGCGTCGTACGGCCCGAGCCGACCGACGAGGCCCGCAACGCCATCTACTACCTCGACGAGCTCCACGCCAATGCCGTCGGCGACGTCCTGGAGGACCTCGCCGCCGAGCTGGAGCGCGTCGGCGTCGAGCTGCCCCCCGGCACCCGCCCGCTCACCTTCGGCACCTGGATCGGCGGCGACCGCGACGGCAACCCCAACGTCACCCCCGCCGTCACCTGGGACGTCCTGATCCTCCAGCACGAGCACGGCATCACCGACGCCATCGAGCTGATCGACCACCTGCGCAGCCAGCTGTCCAACTCCATCCGGTACGCGGGCGCCACCCAGGAGCTCCTCGACTCCCTCCAGAGGGACCTCGACCGGCTCCCCGAGATCAGCCCCCGCTACAAGCGCCTCAACGCCGAGGAGCCCTACCGGCTCAAGGCCACCTGCATCCGCCAGAAGCTGGTCAACACCCGCGAGCGCCTCGCCAACGGCACCCCCCACCAGGACGGCCGCGACTACCTCGGCACCGCCGAGCTGATCAGCGACCTCACCCTGATCCAGACCTCCCTGCGCGAGCACCGCGGCGGCCTGTTCGCCGACGGCCGGATGGACCGCACCATCCGCACTCTGTCCGCGTTCGGTCTCCAGCTCGCCACCATGGACGTCCGCGAGCACGCCGACGCCCACCACCACGCCCTCGGCCAGCTCTTCGACCGCCTCGGCGAGGAGTCCTGGCGGTACGCGGACATGCCCCGCGACTACCGGCAGAAGCTGCTGGCCAAGGAGCTGCGCTCCCGCCGCCCGCTGGCGCCGACGCCCGCTCCGCTGGACGCGGCCGGCACCAAGACCCTCGGCGTCTTCCACACGGTCAAGGAAGCCTTCGAGCGCTTCGGGCCCGAGGTCATCGAGTCCTACATCATCTCCATGTGCCAGGGCGCCGACGACGTCTTCGCCGCCGCCGTCCTCGCCCGCGAGGCCGGACTCATCGACCTGCACGCCGGCTGGGCCAAGATCGGCATCGTGCCGCTGCTGGAGACCACCGACGAGCTCAAGGCCGCCGACGTCATCCTCGACGACATGCTCGCCGACCCCTCCTACCGGCGCCTCGTCTCGCTCCGCGGTGACGTCCAGGAGGTCATGCTCGGCTACTCCGACTCCTCCAAGTTCGGCGGCATCACCACCTCCCAGTGGGAGATCCACCGCGCCCAGCGCCGGCTGCGCGACGTCGCCCACCGCTACGGAGTCCGGCTGCGGCTCTTCCACGGCCGCGGCGGCACCGTCGGCCGCGGCGGCGGCCCCTCGCACGACGCGATCCTCGCCCAGCCCTGGGGCACCCTGGAGGGCGAGATCAAGGTCACCGAGCAGGGCGAGGTCATCTCCGACAAGTACCTCATCCCGTCGCTGGCCCGCGAGAACCTGGAACTGACGGTCGCCGCCACCCTCCAGGCTTCCGCCCTGCACACCGCGCCCCGCCAGTCCGACGAGGCCCTCGCCCGCTGGGACGCGGCCATGGACATCGTCTCGGACGCCGCCCACACGGCCTACCGGAGGCTCGTCGAGGACCCCGACCTGCCGACGTACTTCCTGGCCTCCACACCCGTCGACCAGCTCGCCGACCTGCACCTGGGCTCGCGGCCTTCCCGCCGCCCCGGCTCGGGCGTCTCGCTCGACGGGCTGCGGGCCATTCCGTGGGTCTTCGGCTGGACCCAGTCCCGGCAGATCGTCCCCGGCTGGTACGGAGTCGGCTCGGGCCTCAAGGCCCTGCGCGAGGCCGGCCTCGACGCCGTGCTCGACGAGATGTACGAGCAGTGGCACTTCTTCCGCAACTTCCTGTCCAACGTCGAGATGACCCTCGCCAAGACGGACCTGCGGATCGCCCGGCACTACGTCGAGACCCTCGTGCCCGAGAACCTGCGGCATGTCTTCGACGACATCGAGGCCGAGCACGCGCTCACGGTCAGCGAGGTGCTGCGTGTGACCGGGGGCGAGAAGCTGCTCGACTCCAACCCGGTGCTCCAGCAGACCTTCGCCATCCGCGACGCCTACCTGGACCCGATCTCCTACCTCCAGGTCGCGCTGCTCGCCCGCCAGCGGGCCGCCGCCGAGCGCGGTGAGGAGCCCGACCCGCTGCTCGCGCGGGCGCTGCTGCTGACGGTGAACGGCGTGGCGGCCGGTCTGCGCAACACCGGCTGACGCGTACGGAACGACACGAGGGGGCGCCCGGTGACAACCGGGCGCCCCCTCGTACGTCGCCGGGGTCAGGGCTGCTTCTTGGCCTTCCCGAGGCGGGCCACCAGGAAGGCGCCGCCCGCGAGGAGCGCGGCCGCGACGGCCGCGAGGATGCCGACGGGGGCGGAGCTGCCGGTCTCGGCGAGGTCCCCCTCGGCGGAGCCGTTGGCGGCGGGAGCGTTTCCGGGGTTCCCCGGGGCGGTCCCGGGGGCGGTCCCGGGGGCGTTTCCGGCGGGGGACGCCTCGGTGGAGGGCCGCTCGTCCGGCGTGGAGCCACCGGGTTCCGCGCCGCCCGGTTCCGCGTCGCCCGGCTTGGAACCACCGGGTTCCGCGCCGACCGGCTCCGGCCCGCCCGGTTCCGCGTCGCACGCCGACCAGAACACCTTGTGCTTGGCACGGCCGTGCTCGCCGTCGAAGGTCCAGAACAGCTTGTAGTGACCGTCCGGCAGGGACAGGTCCTCGCTCCGTCCATGGCCCGAGGCGTCGAGCGTCAGGGAACCTGCCTCGACCTCCTCGCCCTTCACACCGGCGGTCGGCGCCCAGGACTCGATGCTCCACTCCACCTCCTGCCCGGCATCGAAACCGAAGGCATCGAGGTAGAAGGCGCAGACGTGCGGTTCGTTCTTGCGGAGCTCCTCACCGGTCGCGGCATCGTGGATCTTCACGGTGCCGTTGTCGCCGGGAGGGGTGGCCGAGGCGGTGTGGGGGAGCAGAAGGGAGCAGGCCGCAGCCGTCACCAGCAGCATGCTGGGCGTGAGAATGCGCATGGGCAGTCCAACGTGAGATTGGGGGAGGGGGGCCGTGGGGGGCGGCTGAAGCTTCGTGTGGCTGACTGAACCCCGTCAAGACACCCGGCACCACAGACCCGGTCATCCGCATAACGATTGAGTGAATGCCCCATTCCACTTCGGTCGGAGGCAGCTCCGCCCGGCGTCACAACGCGAAGAACGTCCCCACCAGCAACGCCCCACCCACCGACGCCGACGCCCACGCCAGCCGCGGCAACCGCATCCCCCCGCCGATCACCAACGCCGCCAGCAACAACGCCCCACCGAGCGGCAGCCACGCGTGCAGCCCGCCCGACCACCCCGTACGCACCAGCTCCGTCGTGTCCGGCTTCACCACCACCCGATAGCGGCCACCACTCTCCACCGCCACCGAACGGTCGATCGTCATGTCCGTACGCGGTCCCGCCGGCCCCTCCGGGTCGTACCGCCCCGTGCACACGTCCGCCGAACACCCCGTGACCGTCAGCGTGCCGTGTTCACGACCCTTCGACAGCAGCACATGCTGCGCCGTACCCCATGACGCCCACACACCCGCCACCACCAGCAACAGCGCGACCAGCGCCATGGCGGCACCACGGGCGTACGGGAGGGCTGAAGTCCGCTTCTTGCTCATGGGGCGCGATCCTCTGGCACATGACCGCACCCGGTCAATTCCGGCCGGACACCGCTACGAGTTGTACGCCGACTGCGCCCGCTCCAGACCCTCGGTCACCAGGCACTCCACCGCGTCCGCCGCCCGGTCCACCAAGTAGTCCAGCTCCTTGCGCTCCACCGACGAGAAGTCCTTCAGCACGAAATCGGCGACCTGCATCCGGCCCGGCGGGCGCCCGATCCCGAACCGCACCCGGTGATAGTCCGAACCCATCGCCTTCGTCATCGACTTCAGACCGTTGTGCCCGTTGTCCCCGCCACCCAGCTTCAGCCGCAGCATCCCGTAGTCGATGTCCAGCTCGTCATGGACCGCCACGATGTGCGCCGTCGGTACCTTGTAGAAGTCCCGCAGCGCCGTCACCGGACCGCCCGACAGGTTCATGTACGACATCGGCTTCGCCAGGATCACCCGGCGGTTCGCCGGCCCCGGAGGACCGATACGGCCCTCGACGACCTGCGCCTGCGCCTTGCCCGCCCGCTTGAACTTCCCACCGATCCGCTCCGCGAGGAGGTCGGCCACCATGAACCCGACATTGTGCCGGTTCGCGGCGTACTCCGGCCCCGGGTTGCCCAGGCCCACCACCAGCCAGGGAGCGCCGGCATCCGTCGCCGTGGTCATGTCGTCAGTCTCCTCGCATGCGTACACGTACACAGAACAGGGAAACGGGGTGGCGGGCCGCAGCCCGCCACCCCGTCAAGCAGAGCCCAGGACGGCTCAGGCCTCGGCGGCCTCTTCGCCCTCGGCGGCCTCGCCCGCCGGCTCCTCGGCCTGCGCGGCCAGGACCTGAAGGACGACGGTGTCGCCCTCGACGGTGAGCGTGGTGCCCTTCGGCAGCGGGATGTCCTTCGCCAGGACGGAGGCACCGGCCTCCAGGCCCTCGACGGAGACCGTGACCGACTCGGGGATGTGGGTGGCCTCGGCCTCGACCGGCAGCGCGTTCAGGACGTGCTCCAGCAGGTTGCCACCCGCGGCCAGCTCGCCCTCGGTGAGAACCGGGATCTCCACGTGGACCTTCTCGCCACGCTGGACGAGCTGCAGGTCGACGTGCTCCAGGAAGCCCTTCAGCGGGTCACGCTGCACGTCCTTCGGGATCGCCAGCTCGTTGGACTTGCCGTCGATGTCCAGGGAGATCAGGACGTTCGGCGTACGCAGCGCCAGCAGCAGCTCGTGACCCGGCAGCGTCAGGTGGATCGGGTCGGAACCGTGGCCGTAGAGAACACCCGGAACCTGGTTCGAGCGGCGGATGCGGCGGGCAGCGCCCTTGCCGAACTCGGTACGGGTCGAAGCGGTGAGCTTCACCTCGGACATATGCACTCCTCGTAAGTGACAGACGGATCAACGGTCGTGGGGTCACCCGGCCACGACTGGACTTGGCCTGCTACGAAGAGCGCGTCGATAACGGACCGCCGCACCGTGTGACGGATGCGGCCTCCCTCGCCGAGCAACTACACCAGCTTAACCGAAAGCGAAAGCCGCCCCGACCGGCACGGTCGGAGCGGCCCTCGTCACAGCAGTGTCAGCCCTGCTCCTCGAAGAGGCTCGTCACCGAACCGTCCTCGAACACCTCACGCACCGCGCGGGCGATCGTCGGCGCCATCGACAGCACCGTGATCTTGTCCAGCTCCAGCTCACCCGGCGTCGGCAGGGTGTTCGTCAGCACGAACTCGCTGACCTTGGAGTTCTTCAGCCGGTCAGCCGCCGGGCCGGACAGGATGCCGTGCGTCGCGGTGACGATGACGTCCTCGGCACCATTGGCGAACAGCGCCTCCGCCGCGGCGCAGATCGTGCCACCCGTGTCGATCATGTCGTCGACCAGGACACACACCCGGCCCCTGACCTCACCGACGACCTCGTGCACCGTCACCTGGTTGGCGACGTCCTTGTCGCGGCGCTTGTGCACGATCGCCAGCGGCGCGTCCAGCCGGTCGCACCAACGGTCCGCGACCCGCACACGGCCCGCGTCCGGAGAGACGACCGTCAGCTTGTTCCGGTCGACCTTCGCACCCACGTAGTCCGCCAGCACCGGCAGCGCCGAGAGGTGGTCCACCGGACCGTCGAAGAAGCCCTGGATCTGGTCCGTGTGCAGATCGACCGTGAGGATGCGGTCGGCACCCGCGCACTTCAGCAGGTCCGCGATCAGACGGGCCGAGATGGGCTCACGGCCGCGGTGCTTCTTGTCCTGCCGGGCGTACCCGTACGACGGAATGATCACGGTGATGCTCCGGGCCGAAGCCCGCTTCAGAGCATCGATCATGATCAGCTGCTCCATGATCCACTTGTTGATGGGAGCCGTGTGGCTCTGCATCAAGAAGCAGTCCGCACCACGCGCCGACTCCTGGAACCGGACATAGATCTCACCATTGGCGAAGTCGAACGCCTTCGTCGGCACGAGGCCGACACCCAACTGGTGCGCAACCTCCTCGGCCAGCTCGGGGTGGGCGCGGCCGGAGAAGAGCATCAGCTTCTTCTCGCCGGTCGTCTTGATCCCGGTCACAGCACTGTCTCCTCAGACGTGTTCCCTGGCCGCGACCACTTTCGCGCGAACCAGCCGAATTTGTGTGCACGTATCACGGTACGCCGAGTTCGACGCACCTGTTTCCGGTCAGTCCTCGCGAGAAGCCTGCTCGGAGGCCGTCGCAGCCGCCTGCGCGGCAGCGCTTCCGGGCCGCTTCCGAGCGACCCAACCCTCGATATTCCGCTGCTGGCCGCGGGCGACAGCGAGCGAACCCGGCGGCACATCCTTGGTGATCACAGAGCCGGCAGCGGTGTACGCGCCGTCCCCGACCGTGACAGGAGCCACAAACATGTTGTCCGAGCCGGTGCGGCAGTGCGAACCGATCGTCGTGTGGTGCTTGCTCTCACCGTCATAGTTCACGAACACGCTCGCAGCGCCGATGTTGGAGTACTCGCCGATCGTCGCGTCCCCGACGTACGACAGATGCGGGACCTTCGACCCCTCACCCACCCGGGCGTTCTTCATCTCCACGTACGTACCGGCCTTCGACTTCGCCCCCAGCAGCGTCCCGGGCCGCAGATACGCGTACGGACCCACCGTCGCGCCCTCACCGACGTCCGCGCGGTCCGCCACCGTGTTGTCCACCCGGGCACCCCGGCCGACCCTCGTGTCCTTCAGCCGGGTGTTCGGACCCACCTCCGAGTCCTCCGCCAGATGCGTCGAACCCGTCAGCTCCGTGTTCGGATGCACCACGACGTCGCGCTCGAAGGTCACCGTCACGTCCACGAACACCGACGCCGGGTCCACCACCGTCACACCGGCCATCATCGCCCGCTCCAGCAGCCGGTCGTTCAGCAGCCGGCGCGCCTCCGCGAGCTGCACACGGTTGTTGATGCCGAGGATCTCCCGGTGATCACCCGCCACCGACGCCCCGACCCGGTGCCCGGCCTCGCGCAGGATGCCCAGCACGTCCGTGAGGTACTCCTCGCCCTGGCTGTTGTCCGTCCGCACCTTGCCCAGCGCGTCCGCCAGCAGCTTCCCGTCGAACGCGAACACCCCGGAGTTGATCTCCTGGATCGCACGCTGCGCGGGGGTGGCGTCCTTGTGCTCCACGATCGCCGTCACGGCACCCGTCTCCGGATCCCGCACGATCCGCCCGTACCCCGTCGAGTCCGGGACCTCGGCGGTCAGCACGGTCACGGCATTGCCGTCGGCGGCATGCGTCTTCGCCAGCGCGGTCAGCGTCTCGCCGGACAGCAGCGGAGTGTCACCGCACACCACCACGACGGTCCCGTCCAGCGCCCCGGCCCCCAGCTCCTCCAGGGCCATGCGCACCGCGTGACCGGTGCCGTTCTGCTCGTACTGAACGGCGGTACGGGTACCGGCGTAGAACTCGTCGAGGTGCGCGGTCACATGCTCACGGGCGTGACCGACGACGACGCACAGGTGCTGCGGATCCAGCTCGCGTGCGGCCGACACCACGTGTCCGACGAGCGAACGCCCGCAGATCTGATGCAGGACCTTGGGGGTCTTCGACTTCATGCGGGTGCCCTCACCCGCTGCGAGGACGACGACGGCTGCCGGGCGGTTGGCGCTCACGGGAATGCCCTTCGGCTTCGGGTGGTGGACACCCGCAGGATACCGGGGGGTTTCGGAGCGGAAATGAGGGCGGGTCCTGACCGTGAGGTCAGGACCCGAACTGAGCAGCTCCCCCGCAAGGATTCGAACCTTGACCTGCCAAGACCAAAACTTGGTGTGCTGCCGGGTTACACCACGGGGGATCGGCTGCTCAGACCATACCGGAGACCCGGCGTAGTGCGGCATTGATCCCGGACCACCAACCCTCGATGCTGCAGTACAGGTCGGCGCTTTTCATGATCTGGATCACGAGGCACCCGTAGTAGTCGTCGCCCACGTTCTTCCGAACCGTCTTGGGGTTGTGCTTCTTCAGCGTGGTCTTCTGCAACCACGCGATGTCCACGCCCACGAGGGCTGCCCAGAAGCGCTCGGCACCATCGACGTCTGCTGTTTCGTGGATCATCACCCGGTACTGGATACGGTCGCGCTCCACTCCGAGCAGGTCGAGCCAGGCCAAGAAGGTCAGGATCATGTCCGGATCGCTGTTGACGAAGATCGCTCGCTCCCGGCGTGCGTACGGCTTGCTCTTCTGGCCTTCGGCCCAGTAGAGCCCGACGCCGATCAGGAACAGCTCTCTGTCGGTCAGGTTGCCGATCTCGCGGTGTGCCGCGCTCTTGATGGCCTCGCGCTCTTGGTCCTGTGCTGCTCTGAGTCTCTTGAGTCCGGCGTTCATGAGGGCTCTTTGCTCTTCGGGGGTGTACCGGGGCTCCGGCTTCGGCAGGTCCCTCACCCACAGTGAGATCGAACTCTTCGAGCAACCCAGCTCGAGCTGGATCTGGTCGTACGTCATGCCCTGGAGGCGCAGCTCTCGGGCTTTGGCCCGGAGGTCGTCCTTGGCGTTGGGGCGCTTCGTCCAGTCCGGGGGCGGTTCTCCTTTCACCAAGCGGTTGAGGATGTCGTTGTTGTGGACGCCGAGGCGGTCGCGGATCTGACGGAGGCTGAGGCCTTCGCGGCGCAGCGCGACGGCCTGCTCGCGCAGGGTCTCGAAGTCGGCGTATTTGCCGGTGGCAGTGGTCACGCGGACAGGATCGTCCGGATTGCGGACGTCCAGGTCGAATGTGTGGGCGATTCACATGTTCGAGGGATCATCGTGCGTTTCGCGAGCGGATCGTCCCGGTCTGTGCTGCCCGGCTCGCCGGAAAATGGGTCGCGCCCGCCCGTAGGCTGGAGAACATGACCACAACGGGGGAGCACCAGGAGCCCGCGGGTATGACCGCCCGGGGCTGGTGGTGGTGGGGGCGGCGGCGTAGCGCCGTGCTGGATGTGACGCTCGGGGCCGTGTCGGCCCTGGAGTGTGCGGCCGAGGGGGTCGGGTTCGCGGATTACGCCGCGCTGCCGGTGCCCGTGGGGGTGTTGTTCGGGCTGGTCGCGGGGGCGGTGCTCGTCGTGCGGCGGCGGTGGCCGATCGCCGTGGTGCTGGTGTCGATCGCGATCACGCCGGCCGAGATGGGCTACCTGATGGGGATCGTCGGGCTGTACACGCTCGCGGCGTCCGAGGTGCCCCGGCGGATCATCGCGCTGCTGGCGGGGATGTCGCTGGCCGCGGTGCTGATCGTGACGTTCGTGCGGCTGCGGCAGGACATCGCGTCGGCCGACTTCGATCCCGGGCCCTGGTACGTGCCGCTGATGGCGGTGATCCTGTCGCTCGGGATGAACGCGCCGCCGGTGCTGTTCGGGCTGTACATAGGGGCGCGGCGGCGGTTGCTGGAGAGTTTGCGGGAGGGCGGACAGCCTGGAGCAGGAGCTGTCGTTGCTGGCGGACCGTGCGGAGCAGCGGGCGCAGATGGCGCGGACGGAGGAGCGGACGCGGATCGCGCGGGAGATGCACGACGTGGTGGCGCACCGGGTGAGTCTGATGGTGGTGCACGCGGCGGCGTTGCAGGCGGTGGCGTTGAAGGACCCGCAGAAGGCGGCGAGGAACGCGGCGCTGGTGGGGGACATGGGGCGGCAGGCGCTGACCGAGTTGCGGGAGATGCTGGGGGTGCTGCGGGCGGGGGACGCGGCTCCGGTGCGGGGTTCGGTGCCGCTGGCGGCGGTGGGGCGGGCTGCGGCCGCGGCCGCAGCCGGCCGGGGGGCGGACGCGGCTGAGGACGGGCCGTGTCTGGACGCGGTGGAGGAGTTGGTGGAGCAGTCCCGGCAGGCGGGGATGGCGGTGGAGTTGCAGGTGATGGGCGAGGCGCAGCCGTGTGGGAAGGCGGTGGAGCGGACGGCGTACCGGGTGGTGCAGGAGGGGCTGACGAACGTCCACAAGCACGCGCCGGGCGCGAAGGTGGTGGTGCGGCTCGCGCATCGGGAGGGTGAGGTGGCGATGCAGGTGGAGAACGGGCCGTCGGACGGGATGGTGGCGGACGCGGGCCTGCCGAGTGGGGGCAATGGTCTGGTGGGGATGCGGGAGCGGGTGACGGCGCTGGGCGGGGTGTTCGTGTCGGGGCCGACCGACGAGGGTGGTTTCAAGGTGTCGGCGGTGCTGCCGGTCGAGGCTGCCTGAGGCTGCTCGAGGAGGCGGCTCAGGTCGAGGTGAGGCGGGCCGGCTGGGCGCCGGTGACGAGGGCGGCGAGTGCGTGGTCGATGCCGGGGCCGAGGAACCAGTCGCCGGCGTGGTCGAGGCTGTAGACGCGGCCTTCGGCGTCGATGGCGAGGACGGCCCGGTTGTCGGCCTCTTCGCCCAGTGGGGCCATTTCGGTGCCGAGGGCCCGGCCGAGGTCGGCGAGGCTGCGGGCGTGGTGGAGTCCGGCGAGGGGGTCGAGGTGGACCGGTACGGGGGCGATCTGGCGGCCGGGTCCCGGGGCGGTGATGCGGAGGCCGCCGAATTCGGCCCAGGCTTCGACGGCGGCGGGGAAGACGCTGTGCCGGTGGCCGGCGGGTGAGACGTAGGCGCGCAGGGCGTCGGCCCATTGTTCGGCTTGTTTGATGTCCCAGCGGCCGGGCTGCCAGCCCGCTTCCCTGAGGGCTGCGTCGACGGCGACGGGGAAGCGAGTGGTGTTCAGGTCGGGCATGTGCGTGCGGTCAGCCGTTCTGGGCGGTGGTCGGGTCGACGGAGCGTACGCCGAAGTGGGCGAGGAGGGCGGCGCAGGAGCGGCAGGGGGCGGCGTAGCTGCCGTGGAGGGGGTCGCCGTCCTCGCGGATGCGGCGGGCGGTGATCTTGGCGTTCTTGAGGGAGCGGCGGGCTTCGCCCTGGCTGAGGGGTTTGCGCTGGGCGCGTTTGGAGCGGCCCGCCTCGGTGGCGGTGAGGTGGCGCGAGAGGAGGATCGCCTCGGGGCAGCGGCCGGTGAAGCGTTCGCGTTGGCCGCTGGTGAGGGTGTCGAGGAAATCCTGTACGAGGGGGTGCAGGGCGGGTGGCCGGTCGCCGCGGCCGGCGGTGCACGTGAGGGTCTCGCCGCGTACGGAGAGTGCTGCTCCGACGGTGGGCAGGATGCCGTCGCGGCGGTGCCGGAGTATGGGCGTGAGATTGGGGCCGGTGCTGCTCCAGCTGAGACGTGGGTCGCCGGTGGTGGGCGTTGTGCCTGGTCGCGCTGCCTGCATGATGCGTGTCGTCCCCTCTGCAATCCCCCGAGTTGCGTGGGACAGCCTGCCAAATGGGTGAGCTGATGGGGAAGCGGGGGCGCTGAAACGTGTGATCGGTGTGTCGTGTGATCGTCAATGGGTCACCTGAGTGTGACGGGTGGTCACCGAAACGGAGGGCGGGTTCCCCCTGTCGGGCCACCGCATAGGCTGTGCGGACCAGCCAGCAGCAGCAGGGGGCATCCGCCATGACGACAGGTCGGCTCGGGCAGCAGATCGCCGCGCCACCGAACGCGGCCTACGCCGGGCAGGTCGTGCACTTCCCGGACCCGGTCCGGGCCGCCCGGTATCCCGGTGGGGTGCGGGTGGACGGGAACGGTCACCCGGTCTTCTCGCCGTACGCGCGTGCGGCCGCGGAGATCGCCGAGCCGCCGGAGGGCTTCGGCGTGGACGAGCTGCGGCTGACGGACTACGTGTCCGCGAACGCCGCGCTGTCCGCGACGGGGCACGAGCTGTGGGACACGGTCCCCGCGGTGGCGACGCCGCACGGGTGGACGTGGCACCACGTGGCCGGTACACGGCGCATGGAGCTGGTTCCGGTGGAGGTGAAGGCGCTGCTGCGGCACCACGGTGGGCTGGCGACGGCCGCGGTGGACCACGGCAAGCGCGGTACGCGCCCGTTGCAGGAGACCCGTCCGGCGCATTTCGGACTGCCGAAGGGTGCGCTGTCGGTGACCGAGGCGCAGTTGCAGGGTGTGGAGGAGGACCTGGGCTACCGGCTTCCGGAGGCGTACCGGTCGTTCCTGAAGGCGGCGGGGGGCTGTGCGCCGGTCGGCGCCGCGCTCGACGCGGAGCTGGGGCTGCTGGTCGACCAGCCGTTCTTCACGGTGCGCGACGAGGCGGCGGTCAACGACCTGATGTACGTCAACAAGTGTCTGCGTGATCACCTGACGAAGGACTACCTGGGTGTGGCCTTCGTGCAGGGCGGTCTGCTGGCGGTGAAGGTGCGGGGCGGCGGTGACGTGGGGTCGGTGTGGTTCTGCGCGTACGACGACGCGCGGGATCAGGACGGTTTGACGGTGCAGGACCGGGTGGAGCGGCTGCTGCTGCCGTGCGGGGCGGACTTCGACGAGTTCCTCCAGCGGCTGGCCGGCAATCCGCCGGAGCTGGAGACCGTGGCGAACCTGATGGTGGACGGCGGCTTCGCGCGGGCCGTTCCGGTGGGGGAGTGAGCTTTCGATGGTGACGTTCGCGCAGGCCCAGGAGCGGGCGGAAGAGTGGGTCAACGGTGACGTTCCCGCGTATCAGCACCGTGAGGTGCGGGTGCGGGAGTTCGAGCTGGGGTTCGTGGCGTGGGCGGAGGACCGGGAGACCGGCCCGACGTCGGACGGTGGCCGTCAGCGGCTGGTGATCGCCCGGGACAGTGGCGAGGCCACGTTGTGGCCGGGCCTGCCGGTGGGTGAGGTGATCCGCCGGTACGAGGAGGAGTACGGGGCGCCCGCGAGTGCGCCGGCTCCCGCGGCGGAGGCGCCGGAGCGGATCGACCTGAACCAGACGTCGTTCCTGCTGACTCCGCCGGAGTGGTTGCAGGACGCGGCGGACAAGCTGGGTATTCCGGACCGGCGTTCCGGGGGTGGGGGCACTTCCGGTGGGGGCGTCCCCGGCGCCGGTGGGGAGCCGGGCGCGCCGGCTCCCGCCGACGCGGTGCCGACCGACGCGGTGCCTGTCGCTTCGGCGGACGCGGTGCCGGCCTCGTCCGCTCCGGTGCCCCCCGACTCGGCGACGTCGGGCGGCGGGTCCTCCGTCGAAGCCGCCGTCTGGCCGGCCGCGCCCGGGGACCACGAGCCGACCACGCCGGACGGGGTGCCCGCCTCCGCGCCGTGGAGCGACGTGAACGCCCCCGGTGGTGGCCGTGACGACGCCTCCGTACCGCTGCCCGCGACCGTGTTCGCGCCGCCGCTGTCCGGGTCGGACGACGACGACACACCGCCGCCCGCGGTGGGCGCGGACGCGCCGACCGCGCTGATGTCGGGCGGCAGCCAGTTGCCGCGTACCGCCATCGCGCCCGCCCTCGACCCGCAGGCCGGTCCGGCGGCGGGCGACATCGCGGACGCCGCGACGAGCAAGGCCACCCTGCCGCCGCGTGGCGCGAGGCCCTCGCGCGGCACCGGGCCGACGACTCCGCCGCCGCCCGGTGCGCCGGGCACTCCGGGCGCACGGCCGCCCGCTTCGGGCCCGGGTGCGCCCGGGGCACCGGCCGGGGGATACGTACCGACGCAGCTGGTCTCGCAGCTCCCGCCGGACGCCACGCCTCCGCCCGGGCCGCCGGCACCTCCGCCGCCTCCGGGCGCGACGCCGCCTCCGGGCGGTGGGGTGCACCACGCGGCGACGATGCTGGCGCAGCCCGGTCCGGGTGGGCCGGGTGGTCCCGGTACGCCGCCGCCTCCGGCTCCTCCGGGCGCGACGCCGCCTCCGGGTGGCGGGGTGCACCACGCGGCGACGATGCTCGCCCAGCCGGGTCCGGGGACGCCGCCCCCGCCCGGTCCTCCCGGCGCGCCGGGTGGTCCCGGCACGCCGCCGCCTCCGGCGCCTCCCGGCGTCCCGGGTGGTGGGGTGCACCATGCCGCGACGATGCTGGCCCAGCCGGGTCCGGGCGGTGCGCCCGGTCCGCTGCCGCCTCCGGCTCCCGCTCCGCCCGCTCCGGCTCCGCCCGCGTACGGCTATCCGCAGGCGCCGCCCACCGGGATGCCGACCGTGGGCCCCGGCTACCAGGCGGTGCTGCGCTACCGCGCGCCCGACGGTTCCGAGGCCCAGCTGATCCGTCGTTCGGCGCCCGGCACGCCGCACCCCGAGTGGCAGATCCTGCACGAGCTGCGCGCGATGAACGTGCCGCCGCAGCAGGTGCTGGAGCTGCACACCGAGCTGGAGTCGTGCGAGCTGCCCGGCGGTTACTGCGCCCGGATGATCCGGGAGACGTGGCCGCAGGCGCGGATCACGTCGATCGCCCCGTACGGGCGTGACCATGCGAGCCGTCAGCAGGGCATGCGGCAACTGATCGCCCACCAGGGCGAGTTGCACCAGGTGGCCGACGGTCCGGCGCGCCCCGCGCCGCTGCGGGTGCCGTTGCCGCCGGTGCAGCCGGCGCCGCCGGTTCCGCCGGAGGGCATCGCGCAGGAGCTGGTGGGGGCCTTCGGGCCGCAGGGGATCTGCCGGTTCGACCAGCGGGCCGTGTCGCGGCAGGGCGTGCCGGAGCTGGTGGCGCGCACGCTGGTGTGGGCGGGCCTGCCGGCGGACTTCGGGCCGTTCTTCTGGGCGCAGCCGGCCCAGCCGGTGGTGCCGACGCTGGCCGAGCTGGCCGCGCAGCGGCAGGTGCAGCCGGCGTCCGACGCGGGCTCGTACCTGGTGATCGGGTCGGACTTCGGGCGGGCGATCTGCGTGCAGTACGGGACGGCGCACATCGTGGCCGTGCCGGTGGAGGCGGGCCCGGACGGGCGGCCGGTGGCGCCGCAGTTCGTCAACAGCGGGCTGCCGGAGTTCACCCGGTGCCTGGGGCTGCTGGGCCGGATGTGGCGGCTGCGGTTCGGGCTGTCCCCGGAGCAGGCGGGCCGCTGGACGGTCGATTTCCAGGCGCAGTTGGCGATGCTGGACCCGGCGGCGCTGTCGTCGCCGGAGAGCTGGTGGTCGGTGCTGCTGGAGCAGATGTGGGACGGGCTGCTTTAGGCCTGAGCTTGGCGCATGGGCGCCCCTTTCCATCGGTACGGGTTGTTGCATCCTGGACCGGGGAAAGGGGCGTCAGTCATGAGCGGTTTCTCTGTCGTATGGGGGCGCGGTTACCGGACCGAGCAGGTGGACCGGGCCGTCGCGGGTCTGGAGGAGGAGCGGAACGCCGCGCTGCGCCGGGCGGACGAGCTGGCCGTACGCGCCGAGGAGGCGGCGGCGGAGGCGGCGCGGCTGCGGGCGTTCGTGGCGGAGTTGCCGCCGCAGCGGTACGAGACGCTGAGCCGCCGTGCGCGGGAGATCCTCGCGCTCGCGGAGGAGGAGGCCGGCGCGCTGCGGGCGGACGCGCTGGAGGAGGCGCGGCGCCTGGCGGACGAGGCCGAGGCGGCGGCCCGGTCGGTGCGGGACGCGGCGCGCGAGGCGGCCCAGGAGGTACGGGGCCGGGCCGAGGCACGGGCGGAGGAGACCCTCGCGGCGGCGCGGCGCACGGCCGGGGAGCTCCGGGCGGGCGCGCTCGCCGAGGCCGAGGAGCGGCGGGGCGAGGGGCTGGCCGCGCTGCGGGAGGCCCGGGAGCGCGCGGAGCGGCTGCTGGCCGAGCAGGAGGCCCGGCACGCCGAGCGCTGGGAGGCGGCGGAGCGTGAGGTGGCCGGGCGGGAAGCGGAACTGGCGGCGCGGCACGGGGAGTTGACCGGCGCGGCCGAGGCGCGCCTGGCCCAGGCGGAGCGTGCCCTGGCGCAGGCGGCCGAGCAGGCGCGGCACGGCCAGGAGGAGGCGGACGCGCGGGCCGGGACGCTGCTGGGGGAGGCACGGCTGCGGGCCGAGCGGGTGGCGCGGGAGACGGAGCGGATCCTGCGGGAGCACGAGACGGCCCGCGACGAGGTGCGGGCGCACATGGCCCACGTGCGCAGCAGCCTGGCGGCGCTGACGGGGCGTTCGGACCCGGCCTAGGCCGGGCGGTCGTCGTCCGTGAGGACGGGGAAGCGGCGCGGGGCCAGGGTGAGGAGGACCACGATCGCCAGGGCCCCGGCCGCCGCGGCGCCGACGTACACGTACTCCACCGCGGCGTCCACGGCCGTGGGGGTGAGCGTGCCGGGGTCGTCGAGGCCGCCCTCGGTGAGGCGGGTGGCGAGGACGGCGTTGGCGATGGCGCCGAAGAGTGCCGCGCCCAGGCTCTGGCCGACCTGGCGGCAGAAGAGGACGGACGCGGTGGTGGTGCCGCGTTCGGACCAGGGGACGGTGGACTGGACGCCCACGATGAGGGGGAGTTGGAAGAGGCCGAGGCCGGCGCCCAGGAGCAGCATGATGAGGGCCGGCTGCCACGGTTCGCCCGGGTAGGGCAGGAGTGGGAAGGCCAGCAGGACCAGGACGGCGAGCGTCATGCCGGTGACGGCGGTGAGCCGGAAGCCGACGCGGCTGTAGACGCGGTTGGAGAAGGCCGCGCTGATCGGCCAGGACAGGGTCATCGCGGACAGGACGAAGCCGGCGGCGATGGGGCCCAGGCCCAGGACCGACTGGGCGTACGTGGGCAGGAACACCGTCGGTGCGGCCATCAGCAGGCCCAGCGCGCCGAGGGAGAGGTTGACCGCCGCTATGGTGCGGCGGCGCCAGACCCAGCCGGGGATGATCGGCTCGGCGGCGCGGCGCTCGATCAGGACGGTGACGGCCATGAGGACCGCCGCGCCCCCGAACAGCGCCAGGGAGGGGGCGGAGAGCCAGGGCCAGGCCACGCCGCCCTGGACGAGGGCGGTCAGCAGCAACGTACCGGTGGTGAAGATCGCGAGAGCGCCCGGCCAGTCGACACGGACCTTCGTCCGGGCGCGGGCCGGTTCGACGAGGTGGCGGACGATCAGCCAGAGGGCGAGGCCGCCGACGGGGAGGTTGACCAGGAAGATCCAGCGCCAGTCCGCGTATCCGGCGAGCAGTCCGCCGAGGGCCGGTCCGGCCACCGAGGACGTCGCCCAGACCGTGGAGAGCCGGGCCTGGATCCTGGGGCGTTCCTTGAGCGGGTACAGGTCGGCCGCGAGGGTCTGCACGGTGCCCTGCAACGCGCCGCCGCCCAGTCCCTGGACGATCCGGAAGGCGATGAGGGAGGGCATGCTCCACGCGGCGGCGCACAGCAGGGAGCCGATGAGGAACAGGACCGTGCCGGCGATCAGGACGGGTTTGCGGCCGAAGGTGTCGCAGAGCTTGCCGTACACGGGGAGGGTGACGGTCACGGCGAGCAGGTAGCCGGAGAAGAGCCAGGAGAAGACGGAGAGCCCGCCGAGGTCGCCGACGATCTGCGGTACGGCGGTGGCGACGATGGTGCCGTCGAGGGCGACGAGGGCCATGCCCATCATGAGCGCCGCGACGACCGGTCCGCGCCCCCGGGGTGCGGCGGCGAGGTCCGGACGGCCGGGCGGGCGGGGGGTGGCGCCGTCCTCGGCGCGGTCTGCTCGGCCGGCGGTGCCGCTCACGTTCCCCCCTGGGCATCTTCGGATGCATGTATGGAGCAGCATTCCATGCGGGGGTGTGAGGCGTCACGGGGTGCGCCGCCCCCGGGTGGGGGCGGGAGGTGCCACTGGGGTGCGCCGCACCGGGTGGGGCGTGAGGTGCCATGGGGCGCCGCGGCCGGCAGGCCCGGGGGTCAGGTGCGGCGCTCCAGCAGGAGGTAGCCGCCGGCCTCGCCGGCCACGCGGTAGCGGGCGTCCGGGTGGAGCTGCCGGGCGTAGGCGTGGGCGTCGCGGACCCAGCCGGAGGAGTTGTCGAGCGCGATCCAGTCGGGGGTCACGCCCCGGGTGTCGCCGACCCACATGACACGGCACCGGCCGGCCAGGCGGCTGATCGGCCCGACGTTCGCCTCGACCGTCGCCCCGTCGGGGACACGGGCGAGGAGCTCCTCTGCCGCGACGACCCGCGGCGCCTTGCGGTAGGTGGCGGCCTCGGTGAGCGTCGCCAGGGGCAGCGAGGTGGTGAGGGCGAGCGCGGCCGCGGCGGCGCAGGCGGGCAGCCGGTCGGCGTACCTACGCAGCCAGGGGCGCGGGCTGCGGCGCGCGGTGTCGGCGGCGTCGGCGAGGGCGAGGAACAGGACGGGCATCAGGACGGCGCTGTAGTGCCAGTCGGTGGACCAGTAGTGGTCGTCGCCGGACAGGAACCGCCAGCCCAGGGTGGGCGCGCCGGCCAGCAGCAGGGGGGAGCGGACGGCGAGCAGCCCGGTGGTGGGCAGCAGCAGCCACGCGAGGGTGCGCAGCTTGGTGTCGGCTCCGGCGAAGGGCGAGGGGCCGTCGTCGACCTTGGTCCAGTAGTCGTAGCCGCCCGTGGTGTTGAAGGCGGGGATGACGGCGGTGAGGGTGAGGAGCGTGGCGGCCGCGCCCAGGACGGCGACGCCGATCGCGTACAGGGCGGCGCGGGGAGAGTCGCGGCGGGCCCGCCAGGCCACGACCAGGGCGATCGCGGTGAGGGTGACGCCCAGGTCCTCCTTGACCAGGACGAGCGGCACCGCCCAGAGGAGGGCGGCGCGCCACCGCCGGCGCAGGAGGGCTTCGAGCGAGAAGGCGATCAGCGGGACGGCGAAGCAGATCTCGTGGAAGTCGAAGTCGACCGCCCGCTGGATGCCCCAGGACAGTCCGTACGCGATGCCGATCGCCAGGCCGGACGCCCGGCCCAGCAGGCGGGAGGCGGCCCGGGTGACGGGTATCGCGGCGAGCGCGAACAGCGCGGCCTGGGCGACGAGGAGGGTGATGGGGGTGGGGAAGAGCCGGTAGGCGGGGGCGAGGAGGGCGGTGACGGGGCTGAAGTGGTCGCCGAGGATGTGGGTGCCGGGGCCCTTGAGGTCGGCGACCGGGGCCTGGAGGTGGGCGTAGCCGCGGACGGCCTGCTCGAAGATGCCGAGGTCCCAGGAGCGGGTCTCCATGCGGCGGTGGCGCAGCACGGAGAGGGTCGCGTACGCGGCGAACAGCGCGAGCGCGAGGAGGTACGGCGCGCGGTCCGCCCAGGTGCGCCGCCGGGTTCCGGGCGGCGCGGACGGGCGGCGCGCGCCGGGTATTCGGATCGGCTCGGTGCCGTCGGCGGGCGGGGCGAGGACGGCTCCACGCATGGGTGAGGGGCTCCTTGGGGTCGCTTACGGGGTGCGGGACCCGGTGGGTCGGACAGGTCTCATGGCGTATACGTCCGGGGGGCCGGTCCCGGTTGACACTGTGCCGCACGAATTTTCGGACGTTTCGTGGGGTGGTTCGTGGGGCGGGAGAGGTTTCGGGGGCGGGTGTCGGACCGACGTCGTACGCTGGGAACCCCCGGCCCGTGAGACGTGTCGGGCCCTTCGCGTTGCCCACCCCCCGGATGGAAGCCTTCATGAGCTTGCACGGTCTGCTCGACGCCGTCGTCAAGGACCCCGCCCTCGCCGCCGCGGTGAAGGCCGCCGCCGATGGCCACCGGGCCCATGTCGACCTGGTCGGTCCGCCCGCCGCGCGCCCCTTCGCGCTCGCCGCGCTGGCCCGGGACGCCGGCCGCCCGGTGCTCGCCGTGACGGCGACCGGCCGGGAGGCGGAGGACCTGGCGGCCGCCCTGCGCAGCCTGCTGGACCCGGACGCGGTCGTGGAGTACCCGTCGTGGGAGACGCTGCCGCACGAGCGCCTCTCGCCCCGCTCCGACACCGTGGGCCGCCGCCTGGCCGTGCTGCGCCGCCTCGCCCACCCGTCGGCGGACGACCCGGCGACCGGCCCCGTCCAGATCGTCGTCGCGCCCGTACGCTCCGTGCTCCAGCCGCAGGTCAAGGGCCTGGGCGACCTGGAGCCGGTGTCGCTGCGCACGGGGCAGCAGGCGGACCTGAACGACATCGTGGAGGGCCTGGCCGCCGCCGCGTACGCGCGCGTGGAGCTGGTCGAGAAGCGCGGCGAGTTCGCGGTGCGCGGCGGGATCCTCGACGTCTTCCCGCCGACCGAGGAGCACCCGCTCCGGATCGAGTTCTGGGGCGACGACGTCGAGGAGATCCGGTACTTCAAGGTGGCCGACCAGCGGTCCCTGGAGGTCGCCGAGCACGGCCTGTGGGCGCCGCCGTGCCGTGAGCTGCTGCTGACGGAGTCCGTGAAGGCGCGGGCGGCGGCCCTGGCGGAGGCCCACCCCGAGCTGGGCGACCTGCTCGGCAAGATCGCCGAGGGCATCGCGGTGGAGGGCATGGAGTCCCTCGCCCCGGTCCTCGTGGACGACATGGAGCTGCTGCTGGACGTGCTGCCCAAGGGCTCCATGGCCGTGGTGTGCGACCCGGAGCGGGTCCGCACCCGGGCCGCCGACCTGGTGGCCACCTCCCAGGAGTTCCTGCACGCCTCATGGGCGGCGACGGCCGGTGGCGGCGAGGCGCCGATCGACGTCGGCGCGGCGTCGCTGTGGGGCATCGCGGACGTCCGGGACCGGGCGCGCGAGCTGGGCATGATGTGGTGGTCGGTGTCGCCGTTCGCCGCCGACGAGGAACTGTCCGACGACACGTTCAAGCTGGGCATGCACGCCCCGGAGTCGTACCGCGGCGACACCGCGAGAGCCCTCGCCGACACCAAGGGCTGGCTGGCGGACGGCTGGCGCACGGTGTACGTCACCGAGGCGCACGGCCCGGCGGCCCGCACGGTCGAGGTGCTGGGCGGCGAGGGCATCGCGGCCCGCCTCGACGCCGACCTGACCAGTATCTCGCCGTCGGTCGTCCACGTGGCGTGCGGCTCGATCGAGTACGGCTTCGTCGACCCGGCCCTCAAGCTCGCCGTCCTCACCGAGACCGACCTGTCGGGCCAGAAGGCGGCCGGCAAGGACGGCCAGCGGATGCCGACGCGGCGCCGCAAGACGATCGACCCGCTCACCCTGGAGACCGGCGACTACATCGTCCACGAGCAGCACGGTGTGGGCCGCTACATCGAGATGGTGCAGCGCACCGTCCAGGGCGCCACCCGCGAGTACTTGCTCGTCGAGTACGCCCCCGCCAAGCGCGGCCAGCCCGGCGACCGCCTGTACATCCCCACCGACCAGCTGGAGCAGGTCACCAAGTACGTCGGTGGCGAGGCGCCCACGCTGCACCGGCTCGGCGGCGCCGACTGGACCAAGACCAAGGCGCGCGCCAAGAAGGCGGTCAAGGAGATCGCCGCCGACCTGATCAAGCTGTACAGCGCCCGCATGGCCGCCCCCGGCCACGCCTTCGGCCCGGACACCCCCTGGCAGCGGGAGCTGGAGGACGCCTTCCCGTACGCGGAGACCCCCGACCAGCTGTCCACCATCGCCGAGGTGAAGGAGGACATGGAGAAGACGGTCCCCATGGACCGCCTGGTCTGCGGCGACGTCGGCTACGGCAAGACGGAGATCGCCGTGCGCGCCGCGTTCAAGGCGGTGCAGGACGGCAAGCAGGTCGCGGTCCTCGTGCCCACCACGCTCCTCGTCCAGCAGCACTTCGGCACGTTCTCCGAGCGGTACTCGCAGTTCCCGGTCGTCGTCCGCGCCCTGTCCCGCTTCCAGAGCGACTCGGAGGCGAAGGCGACGCTGGAGGGCCTGAAGGACGGCTCGGTCGACATCGTCATCGGTACGCACCGGCTGTTCTCCTCCGAGACCAAGTTCAAGGACCTGGGTCTGGTCGTCGTCGACGAGGAGCAGCGGTTCGGTGTCGAGCACAAGGAGCAGCTGAAGAAGCTCCGCGCCAACGTCGACGTGCTCACCATGTCCGCCACCCCCATCCCCCGGACGCTGGAGATGGCGGTGACCGGCATCCGTGAGATGTCGACCATCACCACGCCCCCGGAGGAGCGGCACCCGGTCCTCACCTTCGTCGGCCCGTACGAGGAGAAGCAGATCGGCGCGGCGATCCGCCGTGAGCTGCTGCGCGAGGGCCAGGTCTTCTACATCCACAACCGGGTCGAGTCGATCGACCGCGCGGCGGCCCGGCTGCGGGACATCGTCCCCGAGGCCCGGATCGCGATCGCCCACGGCCAGATGACCGAACAGGCCCTGGAACAGGTCGTCGTGGACTTCTGGGAGAAGAAGTTCGACGTCCTGGTCTCCACCACCATCGTGGAGTCGGGCATCGACATCTCCAACGCCAACACCCTGATCGTCGAGCGCGGCGACAACTTCGGCCTGTCCCAGCTCCACCAGCTGCGCGGCCGGGTCGGCCGTGGCCGCGAGCGGGGGTACGCGTACTTCCTCTACCCGCCGGAGAAGCCGCTCACCGAGACCGCCCACGAGCGCCTCGCGACGATCGCCCAGCACACCGAGATGGGCGCCGGCATGTACGTCGCCATGAAGGACCTGGAGATCCGCGGCGCGGGCAACCTGCTGGGCGGCGAGCAGTCCGGCCACATCGCGGGCGTCGGTTTCGACCTGTACGTACGCATGGTGGGCGAGGCGGTCGCCGACTACCGCGCCTCCCTGGAGGGCGGTGTGGAGGAGGAGCCGCCGCTGGAGGTCAAGATCGAGCTCCCGGTCGACGCGCACGTCCCGCACGACTACGCGCCGGGCGAGCGGCTGCGCCTCCAGGCGTACCGGGCCATCGCCTCCGCGAACTCGGAGGAGGACATCAAGGCGGTCCGCGAGGAACTCACCGACCGCTACGGCAAGCTGCCGGAACCGGTCGAGAACCTCCTCCTGGTGGCCGGCCTGCGCATGCTGGCCCGCGCGTGCGGCGTCGGCGAGATCGTCCTCCAGGGCCCGAACATCCGCTTCGCCCCGGTGGAACTGCGCGAGTCGCAGGAGCTGCGCCTCAAGCGCCTCTACCCCCGTACGGTGATCAAGGCCCCCACCCACCAGATCCTGGTCCCCCGCCCCACCACGGGCAAGATCGGCGGCAAGCCGGTGGTGGGCCGCGAACTGCTGGCGTGGACGGGTGAGTTCCTGACGACGATCCTGGGGTCGTAGGACCCCGGTGTACGGCACCGGGCGGGGCGGCTTCCCTCGAAGGAGGGAGGCCGCCCGGTGTCCGGCGCTACGAGCCGTCGAGATCGATGACGAAGTCCACCACGGTGGTGTCACCCCGCCGCACGATCGGGTGCGCCACCTCGACGACGCGACCCGTGTCCGCGATGTGTCGGCGCGTGTACCGCAGGACGGGGACGCCGGTGCCGATACGCAAAGTGGTCGCCTCGTCTGTGGTGGGCATCCCGCACATGAACGACTCGGTGATCCGGCTGACCGTGATGCCGAGCGAGGACAACTGTGCTCGCGTTCCGCCGGGCCACGGCTCGTTGATCGGATCCGCGACCGGAGTCCCGGCGACGTCGCTCCACCGCAGGTAGCTCGTGCTCATCTGGGTCGGCATGTCGCTGTCGTAGAAGACGAAATGGCGCGCGAGAAGCCGTTCTCCCGGTTCGCACTCGAAGAGCACCGCCACCTCCGGGTCTGCCCGCACCTGCTCGAAGCGCTTTTCGAGCCGGTACTCCGACCAGCCGATTCCCTGATCACGGGTGAAGGGCGTGGACTTCGCGCCGTTCTGCGTGCGGTAACGATCCGCTGCCATGCGATGGACGGGTGGCCGAGGCCGTACGCGGGTTCCCGCGCGAGCCCGGCTCTCCACAACGCCTTCATTGCGAAGCAAGCCGAGGGCATTGCGGATCGTGGCCTCCGAGACTCCGTACTCGTCGCACAGCGCCGGGAGGATGGGCAGCTTGTCGCCAGGCCCGAACTCCCCTGAGGAGATACGGCGCCGCAGGTCAGCGGCGATCCGCTGGTATTCGGGCTGAGTCACGCCACACCACCGTTCCGAACGGGCTTCTTAATCTGCGTACACATAATGTCCCGCCCGGCTTGACCTGCGCCAACGGCAGCGGCATTCTGACGTCAGATAAGAGTTATCTGACGTCAGATAACTCCCTCGGGAGGTCCTGCATGCCCGGACGGGGGTACACGTGGTGCAAGTGTTTTGCTGGGCTGCCCGAGCAGGCCCGAGCCGTCCGGGGGTGGACTGCGCTCCGCATTCCGCATGCCGACGCCCCGCTCATCGCTCACGAACTTTTCGTGGCGGCCATCGGAAGCCGGCCCGACGCCGTCGAAATGACCCTGTCCACCGCGGATCGCCGCGTCCGCATCACCGCGGCCGGTCCCTCGGTCCTGTCCCTGCTTCAGTGTCACGGCCCCGGCTCGGTCATCGTCCGATCCCTCAGTACGGCCAGCGGGGTCGACTCCGAACGGCGCGCCATGTGGGCCGAGCTCTGCTGTACGACCGACGTCTGACGAAGGAGTGCACCCTGATGCACCGCCTACTCCTGGACCTCTTTGAACGAATGCGGCCGCGAACCGCCGCCCCGCGCATCCGCCACCGCGCCACCGACGCGAACGCTGCACCGCCGCGTCCGGACCCGCCCGCCGTCGCCACGCAACCCGCGCCGACCGTACGGCAGTGGTACGAACCCCTCGACGGTGACGCGACCGCGCTGGTCCGCCCCTACCTGCGGGCGTGCGAGCAGGAGTACACGTGGTGCTGCGGCGCCCGGGCGGGGGTGGCCGGGTGAGCGTGCGGGAGTTGCCCTGGGCCGGTGGCGACGGGAAGCGGTGTTACGTCATCGGCGACGGTGACGGCCCCGTCTCCCGCCTCGCGGACGAGATGGAGGCCGCCCGGCTCGATATGGCGAGGCACCTGCTGGGCCGGGCGGAACGGACCCTCAAGGGTGCGCAGCCGGCGGACGCCGATCTGCTCGCGCTCGTGGCGCAGTTGAGCCGTGCCCTCGACGACGTTCTGCGGATGGTCGAAGGCGGCTGAAAGGCACCCCTCGTTCAGGCGGGGCGATGATGTCGCCGCCCGGCTGCGCCTTGAGGCCGTTCACGGTTTCGGCGAGGTCGCCGCGGGCGACGACCTTGGGCGTGCCGGCACCGGGGCGGAGGCTCATCGGCCGGCGGTGGGTGGCGCGATCAGGTTGTGAACAGCATGACAAGTTCGTGTGCCGGGGTGGACGCTCCATCTGGACGGTGACTAGATGCGGAGGCTGCTCGGGGAAGGGACGGGCGACCTGGAGCAGGCCGCCGCCCTCGCCCGGCGCGCCGCCGAGGCCGCCGTGCACGCCGGTCGGCCGCTCGCCGCCGCCAACGCCGCACGGGAGTGGCCCGAGGAGCCGCACCTGGTGCTGTGGCAGGCCGCGACCGTACTGCGCGAGCACCGCGGGGACGGCCACCTGGCCGCGCTCCTCACCGCCGGGCTCGACCCGGTCGAGGCACTCGTCTCCTTCGCCGCCATCGGCGCCGCCGCCCCGGAGGTCTTCGCGAGCCGGGGCTGGACCGAGGACGCGTGGTCGGCCGCCCGTGCACGGCTGGTCGCGCGTGGGCTGCTGACGGCCGGGGGCACGGCGACAGAGGAGGGCCGCGCGCTGCGCGACGAGGTCGAGCGCCGCACCGACGAGATGGCCGCGGGCCCCTGGGCGGCGCTCGGCGCAGGGAACACCGAACGGCTCGCGGAGGCGCTCGGCGGCATCTGGCTCGCCGTACTCGGCAGCGGCCTCCTGCCGGCCGAGAACACCCTGGGGATCGGCAAGGTGTAGACCCGGCGCCTACCATGCGGGAATGCCCATGACACGGATGCCCCGGCCGCCGGTCCTCACCGCCGCGACGCTCGCCGCCCTGCTCGCCGCGTCGCTCGTCACGGGATGCGACGCGGGTGGCCCGGTGGCCGGAGCGGGCGGCGGCGACGGGACGCCCGGGCCGGGACCGGCACCCGCGGGAGCGACCGCCCCGCTGGACAACCCGGACGGTACGAAGCCGGGCCTGGCGCCCCTCACGTCGGACGCCGACCGGGCCGAGGCGCGGCGGCTCGTCGAAACGCTCACCGTGAAGGGCCGCGGGCCGAAGACCGGCTACGACCGGGACGAGTTCGGCTACGCCTGGATGGACACCGCCGACGGCGTACCACTGGCGCGCAACGGCTGCGACACCCGCAACGACCTCCTGCGCCGCGACGGCCGGGAGCTGCGCTTCCGCTCCGGTTCCGACTGCGTGGTCGTGGCGATGACCCTGCACGACCCGTACACGGGCAAGGACATCGCCTGGAAGAAGGCGGAGGCGGCGCAGGTGCAGATAGACCACGTCGTTCCGCTGTCGTACAGCTGGCAGATGGGCGCGGCCCGCTGGCCCGAGGACAAGCGCGAACAGCTGGCCAACGATCCGCTGAACCTGCTGCCGGTGGACGGCCCGACGAACAGCCGCAAGAGCGACTCCGGCCCGGCGTCCTGGCTGCCGCCGGACAAGGGGATCCGCTGCGCGTACGTGGTGCGGTTCGCGCAAGTGGCGGTGAAGTACCGGCTGCCGGTGACCGCGGCCGACAAGCGCACCATGCGGGTGCAGTGCGGTGGTTGAGCCGCGCGTAAATGGATTGGGCCCGCTGGAGGGGCTGTTTAGCCTGCCCGGATGGAACTGCACATAACGACGCTCGCCGAACGCCCCGAACTCCAGAACCCCCTGTGGCAGATGCTCGACCTGTGGCCCGAGTTCATGCGCCACGACCCGATCGGCTGGGCGAACATCGGGCGGATCGTCGCCGAGCTGCCGGAGTACGTGCTCGTGGCCACCGACTCCGAGGGGGCGGTGGTGGCCCGGGCGTTCAGCGTTCCCTTCCAGCTGCGGGCCGAAGGGCGCGGTGAGCTCCCCGCGACCGGCTGGGACCAGGTGCTGCTGTGGGCGTTCTCGGACCGGCGGCACGGGCGCATTCCCGACACGGTGAGCGCGATCGAAATCGCCGTCGACACCCGCGTACAGGGCAAGGGCCTGTCCGCCCGGATGCTGGCCGCCATGCGGGACAACGCGCGGCGGCTGGGGTTCCGGGAGGTCGTCGCGCCGGTCCGGCCCAGCGGCAAGCACCTGGAACCGCGGGTGCCGATGGGGGAGTACGCCTTCCGTACGCGGGAAGAGGACGGGCTGCCGTACGACCCGTGGCTGCGCGTCCACGTCCGTGCGGGCGGGGCCGTGGAGGCGGTGGCGCCCGCGTCGATGACGATCGCGCACTCGGTGGAGCGCTGGCGGGAGTGGACGGGGCTGCCGTTCGACACGGACGGCCCGGTGGAGGTGGAGGGCGCCTTGGTGCCGGTGCGGTGCGAGGTGTCGAGCGGGTACGCCGTGTACGTCGAGCCCAATGTGTGGGTGCGCCACCGGCTGTAGGCGCCGCGCCGTGGGTCCTGGTGGACGCACGGCGGAGCCGGACAGGCCGCCCCCTCCGACGGTCTGTCCGGCTCCCCCGCGTTTCCCCCGTGTTCCCCCCGTGGCTCTGGTTACTGCTTGCCGAGCTCGTCGAGGTCGAGGATGTCCTTAACGGCCGGCTTCTTCGCCGGAACCGGCTTGTTGTAGTCCTTGAAGGACATGGTCCCCGGCTCCTCGCCGCCCTTCTGCTCGATCTTCAGCAGGTACGGCTCGCCCTCCGTGGCGACGTAGATCTTGTACGTGGCGTCGCCGTCGTTCTCCGTGAGCGTCAGCGCCTTCTTGCCGTTGACGGTGGTCTCCTCGCCCCGCTTGGCGAAGTTGATGCCCGTCTCGAACTCGGACAGCATCGTGTCCAGTTCGCACATCTCCAGGCCGTCCTTGAACTCCGGGTCCGTGGCGTCGCTCTGCACCCAGCGGCCCTTGAGCATCTTCAGGACCGCTTCCGTCTCCTCCGGCGATCCGCCCTTGTTCTGATCGCGCAGGAAGGCCTCGTCGAAGCGCATGTAGGCGAGCTTGCCGCTCTTGATGAGCTCCATGGTGCCGGTGGAACCCATGGTTATGGTTCCGGCGCACTGCCCCTTGGTGTCGAGGGCCATGAAGGCCTTCATCTGGCCCTCGGAGGTCTTGAGGTTGGCGTCGAGGGTGAGGGAGTCGGCCGTCTTGGTGGCCTTGATGGCCTTGTTGGCGATCTGCGGGCCGGACAGCCCGGCGAAGGGACCGGTCTCCTCGACCCCGCCGGAGGAACCGAACGGGCCGCAGGCCGTCAGGCCGAGCGCGGCGGCGGCGCAGAGGGCGGCTACGGCGGGGCGCTTGAACGTGCGGAGGACGGTGGAAGACATGGGGGTGGTTTCTCCGGGTGTGAGTGGAGCGGGGGAGGGGTGCTGCGGGGGAGTGGGGGCGCGGGGGAGGGGGCTCGGTCAGAGCTTCAGGTCCCACTGGGCGGCGTTGTAGTCGAAGCCGGGAAGGACCTCGACGGTCAGCGTCTTGGCGTCGGCGGGGGCGTCGAAGGCGTACTTCACCGTGGCCTTCTTGCCGGGCAGGATCGCGCCGGAGAAGCCCTTGCCGTACGTGTCGCCGTCGAAGATCTCCTCGGCGGTGACGCCGTCCTTGCCGGCGCGGGCGCTGACGGTGAGGGTGTCGGTGGAGAACTTCTCCTTGCCGGCGTTCTCGACGACGATCGTCAGCTCGTAGGCCTTGTTGCCCTCGGTGTGGCCGATGGCGAACTCGCCGGGCTTGACGGACGTGGCCGCCGACACGGTGACCTGCACGTCGTCGTCGTAGATGGAGGTGTCACCGGCGGCCAGCGGCTTGCCCTCGACCGCGTCCTCGGTCGCCTCCGGGGCGCCGCTGCTCTTGTCGGCGGCCGGGTCCTTCGGTGCGGTGGCGCTCAGCTCCTTGTCGATCTCCTTCACCGCGTCGTCGACGGCCTTGAACGTGATCACCGCGCCGACGACCGACAGGATCAGCGCGACCAGGCCGAGCACCGCACCGGTCGTCGTGACGCCCTTGTTCACGGCCTCGCCCCGCTTGACGCGCCCACGGCCGGCCAGGCCCAGGATCAGTGCGATGAGGCCGAGGATGCCGGCCAGCCAGAACAGGAGCGGGATGACGCCCGAGAGGGCGCCGATGATGCCGAGGACCAGCGCGGCGGTGCCGAGGCCGTTGCGGGCGGGTCCCAGCTGCTGGGGCGGGCCACCGTACGGGCCGGAGCCGGGGTGGGGCTGGTGGGTGCCGTGCTGGGGCTGCTGCATGAAGTCGGACATGGGTGTCCTCCCGGACAGGGGCAGGGGTTGTCGGGGCTTTTGCAGCTGCCCCGTGTGGCGACGGGTCAATAAGACCAGAGCCTGTGAACCGAGTCAACACGCTTCACAGGATGGATCGCCGATCACACTGTGAAGCGGTCCCTCTTGTGTGCGGCTGTAGGATCGGCGCCACAGCAGCAGATGGAAGGGAGTCAGCCGGTGCCGGACAACGCAGCAGAGGTGACCGCGGCCGGGATCGCCCGCCTCGCCGGGGTGGGACGCGCCGCCGTGAGCAACTGGCGGCGTCGGCACGCCGACTTCCCCAAGCCCGTGGGCGGCACCGAGGCCAGCCCGTCCTTCGCCCTCGCCGACGTCGAACAGTGGCTGCGCACCCAGGGCAAGCTCGCCGAGGTACCGCTCCGTGAACGCGTCTGGCAGCAGATCGCCGGGCACCCCGCCGGAGCGGTCACCGCCCTCGTCCACGCGGGCTGCGCCCTCCTCCTCGTACGCGAGAGGTCCAGCGCCTGGCTGGAGCTGACCGCCGTGTCCGACGAGCGCATGACCGAACTGCTGCCCACCGCCCTGGAGGAGGTCCTCACGCTCCGCTTCGGCGCCGAGCGGGCCGTCCCCACCCCGCACCCGACCGAACTCGCGCCCTCCGTCCCGCTGCTGCGCGCCGTCACCGAGCTCGCCGCCGAGACGGGCGCCCGGCAGGCCTTCGAGTTCCTCCTCGGCCGCCACCTGGACGCCAACCCGCGCCAGTACACCCTCACACCGCCCGGCCCCGCCGCCCTGATGGCCGAGCTCGCCGGACCGGCCGCGACCGTGCTCGACCCCGCCTGCGGCACCGGTGCCCTGCTGCGCGCCGTCACCGAGCCCGCCGCCCTGTACGCCCAGGAGACCGACCGCGACCTGGCCGCGCTCACCGCCCTCCGGCTGGCCCTGCACTCCGGCGCCGAGGTCCGCGCCCGCGCGGGCGACTCGCTGCGCGCCGACGCGTTCGGGCAGCTCACCGCCGACGCGGTGCTCTGCCACCCGCCGTTCAACGAACGCAACTGGGGCCACGACGAACTGGCCTACGACCCGCGCTGGGAGTACGGCTTCCCCGCCCGCACCGAGTCCGAACTGGCCTGGGTCCAGCACGCGCTGGCCCGGCTGCGCCCCGGCGGCACCGCCGTCCTGCTGATGCCGCCCGCCGCCGCCTCCCGCCGCTCCGGCCGCCGCATCCGCGCCGACCTGCTGCGCCGCGGCGCGCTCCGGGCCGTCGTCGCCCTCCCGGCCGGGGCGGCGCCCCCGTACGGCATCCCGCTCCACCTGTGGGTGCTGCGCAAGCCCGTCGCCGGCGCCCCCGCCTCACCGGAACTCCTGGTCGTCGACACCGCCGAGCACACCGACGCCGGCCGCGACAAGCTCGACTGGGCAGCCGTCCACACCGCCGTACTCGACGCGTGGACGCCCTTCGACAAGCACGGCACGGTCAGCGAACGGCCCGGCGCCCACCGGTCAGTTCCCGTCATCGAACTCCTCGACGACGACGTCGACCTGGCGCCCGCCCGCCACCTGCCGCCCCCGGCCGCCGCCGGCGGGGCCGAGGAACTGGCCGGGGTGCGCGACCGGCTGACGGCCGTGCTGCGCCGCACCGGCGAACTCACCCCGCCCCCGCTCCGGACCGCCGCGCACCCGGAACCCGCCCGGATGCCCGGCGTCACCGTGGGCGAACTGGCCCGCACCGGCGCCCTGGAGCTGCGCGCGGGCGGCACCGGCACCGGCCCGGCCGGTCTCCCGGTCCTCACCGAGCAGGACGTCCTGACCGGCCAGGGCCCCTCCGGCAGCCTGGCCGAAGGCACCGGCGAGGAGCCCGTACTCGTACGCGCCGGTGACGTCGTCGTCCCGGTCCTCGGCGGCGGGGCGATCGCCCGTGTCGTCGACGAGGCCACCGCGGGCGCCGCCCTCGGCCGCAACCTCCAGCTGCTGCGCCCCGACCCGGCGGCGCTCGACCCCTGGTTCCTGGCCGGCTTCCTGCGCGGCACCGCCAACAACCGCCAGGCCAGCAGCTACGCGTCCACCGCGACCCGCCTGGACGTGCGGCGCCTCCAGCTGCCCCGCCTCCCGCTCGCCGAGCAGCAGCGGTACGGCGAGCGGTTCCGCGCGCTCGCCGAGTTCGAGGAGGCGCTGCGCCTCGCCGGGCGGCTGGGCGAGCGGTTGGTGCGGGGCATGTACGACGGGCTGACGGACGGCACCGTCGAGGCCTGAGCACGGGTGCGGTACGGACCCGTCAGGTGATCGGTTCGACAACGGTTCCGTGGAACCCCGGGGCCGTTGTCGGTGTCGCTGTATACGCTCGTCCCCGTACAGATCTTCCGTCATTCAGGAGCAGCAATGCACGGCCATGGCTACGCGCCGCCGCAGCCCCCGGGCGCGACCCCGGCGTCGTTGATCGCGCTGCGTGTGATCTTCGCCATGCTTCCGCTGTGCAGCTGCGGACTGCTGGCCTGGGGTACCGCCCTGCGGCTGGCGCTGGTGACCCGTCGGCCCAGGGACTGGGCGCTGTTCGCAATCGTGCTGGCCGGCAGCATCGCGGGACTCGTCACCGTCATGTCGGACCCGACCGAGGACCTCAGCATGCCCCGGTCGGACATCGCCATCGGCTCCCTGCTGCTCATGGCGGCGATGGTCATGGGCTACTACCTGTACGCGGAGACCCGGCACTTCTCCGCCTCCCAGGCTCCGTTCGCGGCGTCCTTCGCGCCGCCGTCGCCGATCGCCCCGACGCATCCCATGCACGGCTATCCGCCGGGGGCCCGTACCGCCCCGGCGTACGAGCACCCAGCGCCCCCGGTCGCTGCCCCGCGTCCGGTCGCGCCCCCCTCGGACCCCCGATTCACGCCCCAGCCCCAGCCGACGCCCCCACCCCAGCCCCCCGCCAAGCCCACGTCGCAGCGCATCGACCAGGTGCGCGCCGAGCTCGACGAGCTCAGCGACCTCCTCCGCAACGAACCGCGGGACCCCCGGGAAGAGGGCCGGTGAACGGGCGGGTCATCGCCGGCCGGTACGAGCTGTCCACCGTCATAGGCCAGGGCGGCATGGGCCAGGTCTGGACGGCCTACGACGGGCGGCTCGACCGCCGCGTCGCCGTCAAGCTGCTGCGCCCCGACCACATGGCCGCCGCCACCGCGGCCGACGAGATGCGCCGCCGTTTCGTCCGTGAGTGCCGCGTCACCGCGCAGGTCTCCCACCCCGGCCTGGTCACCGTCCACGACGCGGGCAGCGACGGCGACGACCTGTACCTGGTCATGCAGTACGTGGAGGGGGCCGACCTCGCCGACCACCTCGCCGAGCACGACCCGTACCCCTGGCAGTGGGCGGTGTCCGTCGCCGCCCAGCTGTGCGCCGTGCTCGCCGCCGTGCACGCCGTGCCGATCGTCCACCGCGACCTCAAGCCGCGGAACGTCATGGTGAAGCCGGACGGCACGGTCACCGTCCTCGACCTGGGCGTCGCGTCCGTCATCGACACCGACACCACGCGCCTCACCCACACCGGCTCGCCCATCGGCAGCCCCGCCTACATGGCGCCCGAACAGGCCATGGGCGGAGCCGTCGGCCCGTACACCGATCTGTACGCGCTCGGCGCCCTCCTGCACGAACTCCTCAGCGGGAACGTGCCCTTCGCCGGCTCCACCGCCCTCGGCGTCCTCCACCGCCACCTGTACGAGCCGCCGTTGCCCGTCCGCCAGCTGCGCCCGGAGATACCCGAGGCGCTCGAAGCCCTGGTCCTGCGGCTGCTCGCCAAGGACCCGCAGGCCCGCCCGTCCGGCGCGCAGGAGGTGTACGAGGCGCTCGCCCCGCTGCTGCCCACCCGCGGAGGGCAGTCCGGCCCGCTCGACCCCACGCGTCCCTTCCTCCGCCCGCACGCCCCCTGGCCGGACCGGGTCACCACGCCCGCGCCCGGGCCGCAGGCCCCCGTCCCGCCCGCCGCGACGCGCCCGGACGTCGCGGCCGCCGTCGACGAGGTCAAGCGGCTCCTCGGCGAGGGCGGCATCACGCAGGCGGTGGACATCCTGGGCGGGATCCTCCCGGCCGCGGCCGCCGAGCACGGCGAGCGTTCCCCGGTCGTCCGGATCCTGCGCAAGCAGTACGCGACGACGCTGATGGACGACGGCCAGTACCGGCGTGCCCTGCCCGAGTTGCGGCGCCTGGCCGAGGACCGGGAGGCCGAGGCGGGCCCGGCCGACCCGCAGACGCTGCAGTTCCGGTACGACGCGGCGCTGTGCCTGGAGCAGCTGGGCGAGACGGCCGCCGCGCTCGCCGAGTACCGCGCGGTCCTCCCGTACTACACGAGCAGCCAGTCCACCGGCGCCGACCCGGCCCGCGCCTTCGACATCCGGCACCGCATCGGGCACCTGCTCCTGGCGATGGGCGACCACACGGCGGCCCACCAGCAGCTCCAGAACCTGCTGTACGACACGGAGCGGGTGTACGGCCCGTACCACCCGCTCCCGGCGGAGCTGCGCCGCGCGCTGGAGCGCCAGCGGCAGATGCGCGGCCTATGAGGCCGTGTCCGCCCGGCAGTACACCGAGTCCGCGACCCGTCCGAGCCCGGTGAGCCCCGCCGGGCGCGACCCGGCGTCCGGGCCGAGCACGACGACCGCCCCGGGCGCCGCGAGCTCCCGTACGGCGACCAGGTCGTGCTCGCCGTTCACCACGATCACGCCGTAGCGGCGGTCGGCGATCCGCTCCCGTACGCCCGCGTCACCGAAGCCGCCCCGCGTGAGGCGTACCGCGTCTGCCGAGCCGTTCCCGCCGCCCAGCGTCAGGTTGCCGCGCACCACGTCCTCCCGGGTGGGCGAGCCGTCCAGCGGGTCGACGATCGTCAGCCGCCCCTCGACGCCGCCGCGCCGCAGCATCCGCTGCAGCGCGGCCGCGAACAGCCCGTGCGCGGTGCCGATCTCCAGCACCTCGCCGTTGGGCGGGGTGAGCAGGGGGACGGTCGCGAGGCGCCCGCACACGTCGGAGACCGTGCCGGCCAGGCCGCCGGCCCCGAGCGCCTCCAGCGCCACCAGGTGGCGGTAGGCGACGGTGATGTCGTGCCGGGCCCGCTCGCCGTCGTCGCCGCTGACGGCGCGCACTTCGCGTACGAGGGTGTCGACCTGGGTCGCGGTGGGCATCCGGTGCCCGTCGCGCCCAGCGTGGTCGAGCAGCAGTCCGAGGCCGTAACTCTGGCGGCGCAGGTCGGCCACTTCGTGGTGCAGGGCGTCGAGGTCTGTCTGGAACGCGGTCGTCACGCGCTCCATGCGCTGCTCGACCAGGGCGAACGCGGGGCGCAGGACCCGCTTCGCCAGCCGGTTGCTCAGAAGAGAGGGCATGCGGGGCAAGCTACGCCGCTCGGGCCGCCGCCCGGGTCACGGCACGGTGGTGCGGGGGTGAAGTCTTGGTGGCGCTCAGGCGACCGGCGCAGCGGACCGCCACCAGGGCGGTGAGCGCCAGTGCCCCGATGCCCGTACCGGCACGCAGCCCGGGCGGCCGGAAGGCGCAGTCCACGGCCGTGCGCCCGCCGCCGACCTCCACCGCGACCAGCCCGCCGTACGACCCGGCGGGCCGGCCCTCGCAGCGCCAGCCCGGTATGCGGGGCGCCGCCAGGACGGCGGTGCCCCGGGCGCCGGGGGGCAGGTCGGCGCGGACGCCGTCGGCGGTGGCGCGCACCGCGACCGCGCCGGTCGCCTTCAGCCGGGCCACGGCCGCCCCGAGCCGGGCGCGGTCCAGGCAGCCGACGCTCCCGGCCGGGGGCACGGCGCCCTGGCCGTCCAGCGTCACGGTCACGCCCGCCGTCCGCTGGGTGCCCAGCGGTGTCATCGGGGCGCGGCGCTTGGGCAGGCCGCCGCGCAGTTCCACCGGCGGGCCGGTGCCCAGGCGTGCCGTCCCGGTGAAGTCGGGCGCCCACAGGTGGACGTCGCTGCCGACCGGGCACGCGCCATCGGCGGGGAGGTCGTAGACGCGTGCCCCGAGCAGCAGCTCCTGGTTGCGGAACGGCGAGGCCCCGTAGCGGAGTTCCCGCCCGGGCGGCCGTACCGTCACCAGCGGCAGCACGTCCGCGTTCCGCACCACCTCCGTCCCGCGCCACCGCGCGCCCACCGCGAACAGGGCGTCCGTCACCGGGTTGTCCAGGGACTGGAGGTTCCGTCCGTTCGACGTCCACCCGCCGCCGAGCGCCGCCAGCGTCCGGGTCAGCACCGCCGGGGTGTGGCTGCTGTAGTACGCGGCTCCCTGCCCGCCGACCAGCAGCGGGTCGTTGCCCGTGAGCTGCGGGCGCCCGGGGTCGGTGCGGTGGCGCGGCCACCCGTCGGCCCCGGCGACCGCCGCCGCCCGCGCCTCGTGCGCCGCGCCCCAGGCCGGGTAGTCGTCCAGCCGCGCGGGCCGCTCCCGGTCGGCGTACGCCGTGGTCGCCGCGGCCTGCCCGACGAGGACGCCCGCCAGCAGGACGGCGCCGGCGATCCCGTACCGCCGCGCCCTCAGGCGCACCAGCGCCACCCCGCCGACCTCGGCCGCGAGCCCTGCCGCGAACAGCGCGTACGCCCACCCGGACGCCAGGTCGCCGGACATCGCGCCCGCCGCGATCACCCCCAGCACCAGGGTCCCTCCCGCGAGCGCCCGCCACCCCGGCCAGCCGTGGGAGACCGCCGTCCAGGCGGCGAGCACCGCCACGCCCGCCAGGACGAACGTCTGCCGGTACGGGCTGCCGTTGGGCGTGGCGAACACATGCCACACCAGGTGCGTGGGCTCCCACTGCAGCGACAGCACCACGCCCACTACGAGCCCCGTCCATATGCACCGCTCCCGCGCCGGAACCCCCCGGTGGAAGGGCAGCGACGCCGCCAGCAGCAGCGCGCTCGTGCCCAGGAAGACGGCCGGGGTGAAGAAGCCGTACGTCGCCGGAAGCACCCGCGCGGCCATGTCCCCCCACCCGGCGGGTGCGAACTCCCGCGTCCAGCCCGGGTAGGCGTGCCGCGACCCGAGGAAGACGGGCACCAGGACCGGCGCGGCGAGCCCGATCCCCAGGAGCACCGTCCACGCCGCCCGGCCCAGGAGCCGCCACCCGGGGACCCCGCGGGCCAGCAGCACCAGCGCCGCGCCGATCGTCGCCATGTAGGCGGTGTAGAAGTTGGCCACCCACACCACCGCGACGACCAGCGGCCCCAGTACCGGGTGCCGCCCCGTCCGTATCCACTCGCCGACCAGGCACAGCAGCGGAAAGGCGATCAGACCGTCCAGCCACATCGGGTTGTACGACGCCTCGACGACGGCCCAGCCGCACAGCGCGTACGAGGCGCCCAGCACAGCCGCGCCCCACCACGGCCCGTGGCGCCGCACGAGCAGCAGCAGGCTCATGGCGGCGGCCGCGACGGCCATCTTCAGGACCGTGATCACATACACCGCGAGATCGGTGTCGTCACGCGGGAAGACCCCGACGAGCAGGGCGAACGGGCTGCTGAGGTAGGTGCCGAGGTCCGGCAGGAAGCTCGTGCCGTAACCGGAGGACCAGTTGAGCCACAGCCCGCCGTCCGCCCGGCCGTGCAGCAGGTCCCACAGGTGGGCGTGGAACGGCACGAACTGGTTGCCCAGGTCGTTGACGCTGCGCGTGCGCGGTCCGAAGGGGAAGGTCCGGGCGACGGCGTCACCGGCGCAGACGGCGAGGGCGGTGAGGAGCCCGGCGAGGGCACCGGCGCGGGGCGCGTTTCTCTCCATGGTGCGGCCGAATATGCCAGCGCCCTTCGGTGAAATCACCGGCCTCCCGGACCAGTTCATTGAATGGTCGTCTGCCCGCCATGTGGAGCGACCGCCGTCGACACGCTCATCGGTTGTCGTTCTTCCGTGCTGATCTCGATTGTTGTGCCGTGTTTCAACGAAGAGGAGATCATCGGCCGCTTCCACGACCATGTGACCACGGAACTCGAATCCCTCGCGGCGGAATTCGCTCGGGACCTCGCGGTGCAATTCGAGCTGGTCTACGTGGACGACGGAAGTCATGACCGTACGCTCCCCCTACTCGAAGGGATCGCGGCTTCCGATCCCCGTACGCGCTATGTCTCCTTCAGCCGTAATTTCGGCAAGGAGGCGGCGATGCTGGCCGGCCTGCAGCATGCGGGCGGGGACGCAGTCGTCATCATGGACGCCGACCTCCAGCACCCGCCGGAGCTGATACGGCGCATGCTGCGGCTGCACGGCGAGGGCTTCGACCAGGTGGTGGCGCGGCGCACCCGCACGGGCGACCGGGTGACCCGTACCGTCGCCGCCCGCGTCTACTACCGGCTGATCAACCGGCTCGTCGACGTCGAGCTCGTCGACGGCGTCGGCGACTTCCGCCTGCTGTCGCGCCGCACCGTCGACGCGATACTGGAGCTCACCGAGTACAACCGATTCTCCAAAGGGATCTTCGCCTGGGTGGGATTCCGCACCACGACCTTCGAGTACGAGAACGTCCGGCGCGAGCAGGGCCGCTCGAAATGGACCTTCGGCAAGCTGTTCAACTACGGCCTGGACGGTCTGATCTCCTTCAATGACAAACCGCTGCGGGCCGCTCTCCATCTCGGTCTGCTGCTGGTGTCCCTCGCCGCCGCGTATGCCGCCTGGATCGTCGGTGACGCCCTGGTGAACGGTGTCGACACCCCCGGTTATGTCACCCTGCTGGTGACGGTCACGGCACTCGCCGGAGTCCAGATGGTGATGCTGGGACTCGTCGGGGAGTATGTGGGCCGCATCTATTACGAGGTGAAACGGCGCCCGCACTTCCTGGTGAAGGCGACCAACACGCCCGTACCGGAACACCGACCCCGTGGGGAGCTCGTACGCCGATGACCGTCCGCGGCCAGATCGTCAGGTTCGCGCTGGTGGGCGTGGTGAACACCGCCACGTACTACGGCTTCTACCTGTCGTTCCTGGCGCTCGGCCGGCCCTATGTGGCCGCCCATGTCGTCGCCTTCCTCCTCGCCATGACCGGGTCCTTCTTCCTGAACTGCCGCTTCACCTACCGGACCCGTCCCACGTGGCGGAAGTTCCTGCTGTTCCCGCTGACCAACGCCGCGAACTTCGTGATCACGACGAGCGGCGTATGGCTCCTGGTCGACGTGGCGGGCTTCTCCAGCCGCTGGGCCCCGCTGGCCGCCGCCGCGGCGGCCATCCCCGTCACGTTCGTGGTCTCGCGGGCGATCATGACCGAACGCACCGCTGCCCCGGACGCACTCGGCGGAGAGGCATCCGGGGCAGCGGGAACCGCGGGGGTAGGTGGCCGGCGCTGACGCCGATCCGGCGCTGCTCAGTTGCCGATCGTGGTCGAACCGGCGGTGTAGACACGCGTCTGGTCGTCGCTGTTGCGGAACACGAAACCCCAGACAGGTCCGTTCGGGCCCGTGAAGGTGAAGGCCGTGGGGTCGGTGGCGGTGACCTCCGGCATGGCACCCTCGTACTGGGCCGCCGGCTTCCAGGTACGCCAGGTGAGGGAGCCCGCGACAGTCTCGCCGGTGTTGTGGATGACGTCGTCCTCGCCGCGGACCACGATCTCCGTCTTGCCGTTCGGTGCGATCAGGACGCTGGGTGATCCCTTGGCGGTGAGGCCTTGCAGCGCCGACCAGGTGCCGAAGGCGCCGCCCTCGGCGGCCTGGGCGGCGGTGACGACACTCTTCGTGACGGCGTCCGTGGCGAACACGCTGACCGTGTAGCCCGGGTTCACGATGACGGCCGGGGTGCCCGTGACCGTCTGGGTGCCGAGCGCCGTCCACGCCGACAGACTGCCGTCCTCCTTGAACCGTGCCGTGGCGAGGGTGCCGTCGGCCTTCTTGCCGACGAGCTGGACACCGTCACGTACGGTCCCGGTGGCGAAGGGGCCGGTGAAGCCGGAGCCGGCCAGCGGCATCCAGCCCTTGAAGTTGAGGCCGTCCTTGGCCACGAGGCGGTACCAGGGCTTGCCCGAGGCGTCGGCCGCGAACTCGACCAGCGTGCCCGAAGGCGCCTTCCCGGTGACGGGGTGGTGGACCATCGCACCGGCCTGGTCGTGCCAGCCCGCCCAGTCCGTGCTGTTCGTCGCGGCCTGGAAACGCTGCCAGATGCTGCCGGTGGTGTTGTGCACGGCCACCGAGACACGGCCGTCGGAGTGCGTGGAGAGTGAGGGCTCACCGGCGAACGCCTCGTTCTCCGGGACCACCGTCCAGGTCGCGTTGTTGATGTCCGCGGGGTCCGTGGTGCCGAGGGTCAGCCGCCCGATGTTGTTGGTGTAGGCGAAGTGCAGCTTCCCGCCGCCGGCCTGGATCACCGCCGTGCGGGTGCCGGTCTCCTTCGGCAGCGCCGTGGTGACCGGCGTGTGGTTCTTGAGGATCCGGCAGTTGTCGGGCGCGGCGGCGACGTCCCGGAAGGCCGCCCAGCCGCCGGTGCCCACCTTGACGGTGGTGACCGGCCAGCTACGGGTGTTCTCGTCGAAGCGGTAGTAGAAGGCCTCGCCGGTGCTCGACTTGGTGGCCAACAGCGTGTCACCGCCGTTTGACGAGATCGACTCGAACTGGTTCCAGTCGCTGGGGCTCACCAGCACGTGCCGCTCGATCCAACGCTGGCTGGCGATGTCGTAACGCGAGCGGTACAGCTTGCCGTCCGTGGCGCTGCGCCCGTAGAGGACGCCCGCGTCGGCGGCGATGATCAGGTTGTAGCGGTCCCAGCCGTCGTCGTGGGCCTTGCTGCGGCCGACGTCCCAGCTGTTCGCGGCTGAGTTGTACTTGTAGGTCCGCAGCGCACCTGCTTCGTCGACCACCCAGAGCCAGCCGTCGCGGTCGACCGCGGCCTGCCCGCGGTTGGCGGCAGTGGCCAGGAAACCGAAGCTGGTGCTCACCCGGTTCGGCGAGACGTCCCAGACACCGGCGTCGGTGCGGTGGCCGTAGTAGACGCCGTCCGACTTGAATCCGTAGAAGGCCCCGTCGGGGCCGGCCAGCACGAGGCCGAAGTTGTGCCAGCCCGACCCGATGGTGGTGGGGGCGTTGTAGCCACCGCTGCCGTTGATCGGCGCCTTCATGGTGTACTGCATCAGGGAGCCGGTCGAGCTCACCGCGTAGGTCGGCCCGTTGGTGGTGCAGCTCGCGGCATCCGCGGCACTGGCCGTACCGGGAAGGGCGACCAGCAGCGGCAGCGCGGCCGCGGCGGCCACGGCCGTGGCGGTCCAGCGCCGTGTCCCGTTCGTTCCGTTCGTCGTCATGAGTGGTTGAGTCCCTCGATCACTGGGCCCGGTATACCCGGACCTGATTGGCGGCCGTGCGGAAGGTGTAGCCCCAGGTCAGCCCGGTGTCCTGTGTGTAGGTGAAGGCAGTCGGCTCGGTGGCGGCGCTTTCGGCGCCCACCCTCTGCCACGGGCGCCACACTCCGCTGCCCTGGGAGGTCTCGCCCGTGTTGTAGACGGATCCGTCGGCGCCACGGACCACGATCTCGACCGTCTGAGCCGAGAGCACCGCGCTGGGAGAACCGCTGACGATCAGGGGGTCGACGGGCATTCCGTTGTCGTGTGCGGAGTCCCCCACACCGGTCCACTCCCCGTACGCGCCGCCCTCGGCGGACTGGACCGTGGTGACGATCTTGCCGTTGGTGTCGGTGGCGAAGATCCGCATCCGGTAGCCGGGGTAGACGATGACGGACGGGGCGCCGGTGACCGCCTGCGTGCCGATGGCGGTCCAGGCGGAAAGGGTACCGTCCTGCTTGAACAGGGCGGTGCTCAGGACGCCGGAGGCGTTCCTGCCGAACAGCTGGATCCCGTCCCGGACCTGGGTCACGGTCAGTGGCCCGGCGAACCCGGAGCCGGCCAGAGGCATCCAGCTCATCGTTTCCGCGTTGGCGGCCGCCTGGAGTCGGTACCAGGGCTTGCCCGCGGCGTCCACGGCGAACTGGACCAGCAGTCCCGAGGGCGTCTTCGCCGTGACGGCGTGCTGAGCCATGGAGCCGCCGAGGTCGGCCCAGGCCGCCCAGTCGGTGCCGTTCGCCGCGGTCTGCTGACGCTGCCAGACGTTGCCGGACGCGTTGTGCGCGGTCACTACGAGGCGGCCGTCGGCGTGCTGGGACAGCGACGGCCGGCCGCTGAAGGCGTCGTTGACGGAAATCGGCGTCCACTGGATGTTGTCGAGCTCGACCGGATCGGTTCGCCCGTGCATCAGGCGACCGAAGTTGTCGGTGTAGGCGAACTCGAGTTTCCCTGAGGATCCTTGCATCACCGCCGTGCGCGAAAAGTTCTCCACTTGCTGGGGCTGCGCCGCGGGCGTGTGGTTGGCGGTCAGCCGGCAGTTGTCCGGGGCCGACGTGACGTTGGTGAAGTTGTGCCAACCCCCCGCCGCGACCTCCTTGCCGGTGACCGGCCAGGCCCCTGTCGCCTCGTCACGGCGGTAGTACAGCGCCTCACCGGTGGGGTTGACCGCCACGAGGGTGTCACCACCTCCGCCCGTGATGGCCTCGAAGTTTCCCCATGCAGCTGAGCCGACCAGGACGTGCCGCTCGAGCCAGCGCTGGCTCGAGTGGTCGTAGCGCGAACGGTAGAGCCGTCCGTCGGCAGCTCGGCCGAAGAGGACTCCGGAGTCGCCCGCGGTGATCAGGTTGTAGCGGTCCCAGCCCTTGTCGAGCCGGCCCAGGGAGCGGAGACCGCCTGTCGTGCCGATGGTGGCGTCATAGCGATACGCGTACAGCTGCCCGAGGTTGTCTGCCACCCACAGATGGCCGTCGCGGTCCACCGTGGCCTGGTCGCGGTCGGCGGCGTTGGCGAGCCACCCCAGATAGGTGCTGACCCTCTTCGGGCTGACGTCCCACGTGCCCGTCGAGGTGCGATGAGCGTAGTAGGTGCCGTCCGACTTGAAGGCGTAGAACTGGCCGCTCGGGCCGGCCACCACCTTGCCGTAACTTCCCCAACCGGCACCGACCTTGGTGTAGGCGGAGAAGGTCGAGCCGGTCAGCGGCGTCGCCATCGTGTATTGAAGCAGGTCACCGACCGCGTTGGTGACGAACGTTCGGCCGTTGGCCGTGCAACTGGCGGTCTCCGCCGCACGGGCCGTGCCCGGCACGGCGACGAGCAGGGGAACGGCCGCTGCGGCGCTCATCGCCGCCGCTGCCCATCGTCGTGTTCCTGCATGCTTGAAAAATGTCACTGCCCCCCCAGGGCTGATCAGTTACGGCTGAAAACAGTACGTTCCCATGTCCACGTACCGGTCACGACCTAATCACATTCGGTCAATGGTTCTCACAAGTAATCGACACGAGCGTCACAGATGCGTAAGGATCACTGAGCTTCTTGACCTCTGTCCTGTGGGGGGACCGTGCCGGCGTACCGGAAGACTGCCCGAAAGCTTCTCGTGCACCGCTTGCTACGGAGCCGGTGGGGCACGGCAGTTGCATTCGCTGTCGCCGTCGTCATAGGCGTCGGTTCACTCGCGGTTGCCGGGGTCGGCGTGCCTCTCTTCCCGGAGGCCGCAGCCGAGGCCAAGGGGCCCGGGCAGCGCTGGGGCAGTGCGGAGGGCCTCTCACACGCGGTAGGCGGCAAGGGAAACCGTGAGGTACCCCAGTCCCTTCGCGCCAAGTACCCGACCACTCCGGTGGCGGTGGCGCGCCCCGGTGTCGCCCGCAACACCGTCTCGGTGGACGCCCCGCCGGTCCCCCGGCTCAAAGGCTTCGACCGCAGGACGAGCAAGGAACTGGTCGGTGAACGAGACGGCCGGAGCCGTACGTACCTGAACGCGGACGGCACGCAGACCACGGAGCTCTCCACCGCACCGCTGAACTTCCGCGACGGCGAAGGCGACTGGCGCCCCATTGACGCGGACCTCGTCGAGCGGCCGGGCGGTTGGACCAACTCGGGTGACGCGGTCGACGTCCGCATCGCCGACCGGGCCGATGCCGCCGAGCTGGCCGCCGTCACCCTGCCGTCCGGGGAGGTCTTCGGGTACGGCCTCGACAGCGCCGCCGCCGGTGCGGGCACCGCCGACGGCAACAAGGTCACCTATGAGAAGGTCCTGCCCGAGACCGACCTGTGGCTGGAGTCGCAGGCGGGCGGTGTCAAGGAGACCTTGGTCCTGCACTCGGCGGACGCGCCCGGCGAGTTTCTCTTCCCGCTGCGGCTGACCGGCCTCACCGCCAAGGCGCGGGACGGCTCCATCACCCTCACCGACGCCGCGGGCCGCACCAAGGCCGTCATCCCGGCCGGCTTCATGGAGGACGCCAAGGGCGTACTCTCGCACGCCGTTCGCTACGACCTCGTCGAACAGCACGGCGGCGGCCAGGCGCTCCGGGTGAATGTTGACCAGGAGTGGCTGACCGACCCGGCCCGCGCCTTCCCGGTGCGCGTCGACCCGTCCGTCGACACCACGGCGGCGACCACCTCCATGTACGTCAAGAGCGGTGGCTCGGTCGTCGGCTCCAGCGAACTCCAGGTCGGCAAGGGCCCGGAGGGAGCCACCGCCTCCTACCTCGGCTTCCCCGGCCTCGACACGAAGCTGAAGCACCACAACATCTTCGGCGCACAGCTCCAGGTCGTGAACTACGACTCCGCCTCCTGCCGTCCCCGTTCCGTCTCCGTACACCCGGTCACCCAGGCCTGGACCGCCGGGACCGGCACCGCTTACCCGGGCCCCTCCGTCGGTTCCGCGCTGACGTCGAAGCCCTTCGCGTACGGCCACATCGGCTTCGGCCAGTCCCAGTCCGCCTGCCCGACCGCCGGTGAACTCTTCGACCTCGGCAAGGCCGGCCGGGACCTCGTGCAGCGATGGGCGGACGGCACCCAGGCCAACCACGGCCTGTCGCTGCGCGCTTCAGCGACCGACTCGCTGGCCTGGAAGCGGTTCACCGGGCACGCCACGGCCAACCCGCCGAAGCTGTACGTCACCCACAGCCCGTACAACGCCACGTACGCCTTCACGAAGCCCGTTCCCGACCCGCCGGTCATGCAGAACCAGAACGGCAAGGTGCGGATCGCCGTCACCAACAAGGGCGCCGAGACATGGACGCCGAGCACGTACTACCTCGCGTACCGTGTCTATAACGACAAGGGCAAGCTGGTCAGCCAGCAGCGCGCGGCCAACCTCGTCGCCAACGTGGCACACGGTGCCAAAGTGACACTGGACGCCACCATCAAGGCGATGCCGCCCGGGGTCTATCTCCTCGACTTCACCATGGTGCGTACCGGCGGCAAGGTCTTCACCGACGAACAGGTCCCGCCTGGCCGGCTCACCATCCAGGTCTTCGACATCGCGCCGGTCGTCAAGGAGCAGTTCCCGCCCAACGGCTATCAGGCGCAGACGCTGACCCCGCAATTGTGGGCGGCGGGTGTCGACATCGACGCTCCGGCCGGCTCCGCACTCCAGTACAAGTTCGAGATCTGCGAGGCGGACAAGGACGGTAAGCCGACCGGCTGCACCACCTCCGCCTACCAGACGAGCTCTGCCTATCCCGTTCCTTCCGGGCGGCTGAAGTGGGGCAAGACCTATCTGTGGCGCGGCTTCGTCAAGGACGCGACGAACGAGGTGCCGACCGCGCAGATCGCTCTGCTCGCCATGGTTCCGCAGCCCGAGATCACCTCGCGCCTCTCCCAGGGGCAGGGCAAGGAGTTCGACCCCAACGTCGGCAACTTCACCGCGACGGCCGTCGATGCCTCTTTCGCCGGAGTGGGGCCCGACCTCACCCTCGTCCGGACCTACAACAGCCTCGACCCGCGGCGTGACCTCGCGTTCGGCGCGGGTTGGACGACGCGGTACGACGTCCGTCTGACGCCGGATGACGACGGCACCGGAAACGTCGTCATCCGGTATCCGGAAGGCCAGGACGTCCGCTTCGGCAAGAACGCCGACGGCACCTTCGCCCCGCCGCCCGGCCGCTTCGCCAAGCTCACGCAGGACACGACCACCGGCGCGTACAAGCTCCAGGACAAGTCCGGCACCACCTACGACTTCAGCTCCACCGGTCTGCTGACCAAGGTCACCGACGCCTACTCGACGTCCGTCACCTACACGTACTCGGCCGGAAAGCTCGCCACCGCGGTCAACAGCCGCTCCGGCCGCTCGCTGACCTTCACCTGGACCGGTGCGCATGTCACCAAGGTGTCGACGAACGCCGTCAACGGGGCAGCGCTGAGCTGGAACTACACCTACACCGGTGACTTGCTGACCAAGGTGTGCGACCCGCAGGACGCCTGCACCCAGTACACCTACGGCACCGGCAGCCACTATCGCACTACCGTCCTCGACTCGCGCCCCGAGTCCTACTGGCGCCTCGGCGAGGAAGAGGGCACTGCGGCCGAGAGCGCCAACGTGGCCAACCTCGGCAAGGACCGCGGTACGTACACCAACGTCACGCTCAAGGCCGCCGGCGCCATCGCGGGTGACCCCGGCACCGCCGCCGGCTTCAACGGCAGCACCTCCCGGGTGAGCCTGCCCGCCGGCACGCTTAAGAAGAGCCGGGACGCCGCCGTCGAGGTCTGGTTCAGGACGGTCGCCACCGGTGTCGGCGGCCCGCTCGTCGGCTACCAGAACAAAGCCTGGGGCACCGCCCCGACCACCGGTGTCCCGATGCTGTACGTCGGTACGGACGGCAAGCTGCGCGGACAGTTCTGGACCGGCGCCGTCCAGCCCATCACCGACATCACCAAGAACGTCAACGACGGACGCTGGCACCACGCCGTGCTGTCCGTGTCCGGCTCCACCCAGAGCCTCTACCTGGACGGCAAGCTGTCCGGCACCATCACCGGCAAGCAGCTCGTCCAGAACGACCTCACGCACAACCAGATCGGCGCCGCCCACGCCTCCACGCCCGCCTCCTGGCCGGGCTGGGGCTCCGTGGGGGCCAAGTCCTTCGACGGCGCCATCGACGACGTCGCCGTCTACCACCACCCGCTGGGCGCCTCGACCGTCGCCGGCCACTACCGCGAGGGCGGCCGGGCCGCCGACCTGGTGACCGGCACGACGCTGCCGACCGGACGCACCGCGTCGGAGGTCACGTACGACACCTCCCGCGACCGCGTCACCGAGTACACCGACCGCAACGGCGGCACGTGGCGGATCGGCGCGCCGGCCGTCTTCGGCAACGACAGGGACCTGCGGCGCACCGTCGAGGTCCGCGACCCGATGAACTCCCCGTACTTCTACGAGTACGACGGACTCTCCTCCAACCTGCTCCGCTCCGGTGAGCCGACCGCCCTCGGCGCCCGCGAGCCGGTCACCGCCTCGCCGTCTCCGTCCCCGACCGGACCGACCGAGGTGTGCACCACCCCGGACCCGGGCGACCCGATGTTCTGCACCACGCCGCCCAGCGGCAGCGGAAGTGAACCGGACTTCATCCGGTACCCGGTCGACGGCGTCGCGATCCGTTCCTTCACGTACGACGACAAGGGCTTCCAGACCGGTATCACCAGCGAGAACGGTGACACCGTCAAGCTGGGCTACGACGACCGCGGCAACGTGACCAGTCGCACGACGTGCAGGTCGACCGGCGACTGCCAGACCGCTTACACCACCTACCCGGCGCCGCAGAGCGATCTGGACCCGCGGGCGGACCAGCCGACGGAGACCCGTGACGGCCGCTCCTCCGGGCCGACGGACAGCCGATACGTCACCAAGTACACGTACAACACCCGGGCCGGTCTGCTGACCCAGACGTCGCCCGACGGTGGCTCGGTGGCGCACACGTACACCACAGGAGGAGAGCCGGCGCTCGACGGCGGCCCCACCCCCTCGGGGCTGCCGATGACGGTGAAGGATCCGCGCGGCAAGATCACCCGTTTCCAGTACTTCAAGAACGGTGACCTCGCCAGGGTGACCGAGCCGTCCGGCAAGGTCACCAACTTCACCTATGACGCGCTCGGCCGGAAGATCACCGAGACCTCCGTCACGACCGCCCAGCCCGCCGGTGTGACGCGGACGTACACCTACGACAAGCTGTCGCGGCTCACCTCGACGACGGACGCGGCAGCGACCAACGTCGTCACGCTCGGCAAGCACCAGCAGAAGACGGTCACTGCGTACGACGCCGACGGCAACGTGATACGGACCGAGGTCAGTGACCTCCTGGGCGGCGACGCCTCGCGTGTGATGACCTTCGATCTGGACGACCGCGGCCGTCCCGAGAAGATCACGGACGCCGAGGGCAACGAGACCTCGTACACATACGACGTCTTCGGCAACAAGACGTCCATGGTCGACGCCAACGGCAACCGGTACGAGTACCTCTACACCGCGCGCAACATGCTCGCCGAGACACGGCTGCGCGACTGGGAGGACGACGGCGGCGACGACGACCACACGGTCCTCAAGTCGTACGCGTACGACATGGGCGGGCGCGTGGCCCGTGAGACGGACAGCATGGGCCGCACCATGGTGTACGAGTACTACGGCGACGACCTGGTCAAGTCCGTCAAGCTGGAGGGCTTCCACAACCCGGACGGCACCAAGCGCGACATCGTCATCGAGTCCAACACCTATGACGGCGCGGGCAACGTCCTGACCGAGACCGCCGCCAACGGCAAACTCGTCACGCAGTACACCTACGACGCCGTGGGCCGGGTGAAGTCGGAGGTCACCGATCCGGCCGGACTGGCCCGCCGGACGTCGTTCACCTACGACCTCGCGGGCAACGTGGAGACCACCGTTTCCAGCGGCTTCGGGTCGAACGTGCCGTGGCCGCTGGCCGTCTCCGGCGCCACGGTCCGCTACACGTACGACGACGCCGGCAACCGGCGCTCCGAGACCGTCGAGAACGGCACCGACCCCCGCACCACGACGTACGACTACGACCAGCGGGGCCTGCTGACGGCCACCACCGACCCGGCCGGCAACAAGACCGAGTACGTCTACGACGAACTGGGCCGTCCCATCTCGACGAAGGCGCCCACCGTCGAGACCGAGAGCAACGGCTCGGCGCCGGTCACCTCGCGCCCCACCACGTACACCGGCTACGACACCTTCGGCGCGGTCACCGAGTCGGTGGACGCCCTCGGCAACACCAACAGGACCGTCTACGACCGCCTCGGGCGCGCGGTGTCGGCCAGGGCCCCGGCCTACACGGCACCGGGCGCGAACGCACCCGTGACGCCGACCGTCACCAACAAGTACGACGCGCTCGGCAACGTCATCGAGACGACCGACCCGCTGGGCCGCACGACGAAGCTCACATACGACCGCCAGAACCGGGTCACCATCAAGGACGTCCCGGTCGGAACCGGCGAGGAGCGGGCCCAGTGGAAGTACACCTACACCCGCACCAACCAGGTGCTCACGGTCACCGACCCCAACGGGGCGCGAGCCGAGACCACCTATGACGACCTGGACCGCCCGGTCACCCAGACGTCCATCGAGCGCAAGCCCGTCCCGGGCGCCTTCACCACGCGCAGCGAGTACGACGACGCGGGCAACGTGGTCAGGCAGACAAACCCGGGCGGTGGCGTCACCCAGTACACCTACGACACGCTGAGCCAGATCACCAAGGTCGTTCAGCCGAGCGGCGTGACCACCCAGTTCGGCTACGACGCCCTCGGCCGTGAGGTGCGCACCACCGACGGCAAGGGCCGCACCTCGGCGAAGATGTACGACCAGCTCGGCCGGGTCGTCGAGGACTCCGACATGGACCCGGCCAACAGCCAGCTGCGCAAGATGACGTTCGGTTACGACAAGGCCGGCAACGTCACGTCGTCGACCGATCCGATGAACCGCACGACGACGTACGCGTACGACGCGCTGGGCCGGCTGACGAGCCAGACGGAGCCGGTGTCGGAGACCAAGTCCCTCACCACGTCCTTCGGGTACGACGCGCTGGGCAACCGCACGCGCTACACCGACGGCCGCGGCAACAAAACGGTCTACACGACCAACACGCTCGGTCTGCCCGAGTCCGTGATCGAGCCCGTCACCGAGCGGGACCCCGCGGCGGCCGACCGCACCTGGACGACCGCCTACAACGCCGGCGGCCAGCCGGTGAAGATCACCGCACCGGGCAACGTGGTGCGGGAGCGCGAATACGACAAGGCCGGCGAGCTGGTCCGGGAGACCGGGGCGGGTGCCGAGGCAGCGACGCCGGAGAAGAAGTTCGGCTACGACCCCGCAGGCCGACTGATCAAGGCATCGTCGCCCAAGGGTGACAACACGTACGAGTACAACGACCGCGGCAACTTGCTCAAGGCCGAGGGCCCGTCCGGCACCGCCACGTACGAGTACAACAGCGACGGCCAGCTGTCCACCCGTACCGATGCCTCCGGCACCGCGACCTTTACCTACACCAACCAGCTGCTGACCACGGCGAAGGACCCGCTCACCGGCGTCCAGCAGGGGTACGGCTATGACCGGTCCGGCAAACTGGAGCGGATCAACTACAGCTCGGGCCAGGCGCGGTCGCTGACGTACGACGATCTCGGCCGTCTCGACACCGACACGGTCAAGAGCAGCGGCGGGACCGCGGTGGCGTCCACCGACTACGGCTACGACATTCAGGACCGCCTGACGTCGAAGACCACGGCCGGTACCGCCAAGGCCGGGACGAACACCTACGAGTACGACGACGCGGACCGGATGACCTCCTGGACCGCGGACGGCAAGAAGGTCGAGTACGCCTGGGACGACAGCGGCAACCGCGTCAAGAACGGCGAGAAGACCGCCACGTACGACGAGCGCAACCGGATGCTTTCGGACGGGGACTACACCTACGACCACACCGCGCGCGGCACGCTCACATCGCGCACGAGCTCCGGTCTGACGGAGGAGTTCACGTTCGACGCCTTCGACCGCATGACGAAGGCGGGTGAGTCGGGTACCGAGTACACGTACGACTCCCTCGACCGGGTCGCCGCACGCAACGGTGTCGACTTCGTGTACGAGGGCATGTCCCCGGACCCGGTGAAGGACAACACCTCCACCTACGGCCGCGGTGTGGGCGCCGAGCTGATGTCGGTCCAGGAAGGCGGAGTCGCGCGGCTGACCCTGTCGGACAACCACGGTGACGTGGTGGGCAACATGTCGCCCACGGACGGCGCGGCCACCTCACTGGCACAGTCCGCGGCGTACGACCCCTTCGGGGTGCCGATCGGTACCGCCGGCACCACGGACATGGCGGGCAACGCCGGTTACCAGGGTGACTACACGGACCCGGACACCGACCAGATCAACATGGGCGCCCGCTGGTACGACCCGGTCTCGGCGGCCTTCAGCTCGCGCGACTCCTACCAGTACAACTCGGGCGCCTCCATCCTGGCCAACCGGTACACCTACGGCGCCGGCGCTCCGATGAACTACTCGGACCCGGACGGCCACTGGTCGTGCGATTGGTGCAACAAGGTCGGCAATGCGATCGCCGACGGCGCCAAGACCGTGGGCAGGGCCTTCGTCTCGGGCGCGAGGGCCGTGGGCAACGGCCTGGTCAAGACGGCCCGATCCATCGGCAGCGCAGTGTCGTACGTCTGGCACAACCCCAGGGCCGCGTGGAACTCCTTCAGGAGCTGGGTGGGCCGGGGCGCCTCCTACATCTACGAGAAGTCAGGCCTCAAATCGGCCGTCAACAAGGCCAGACAGGCCTGGAACGTGACCAAGAGAGAGGTCACCAACTGGGCGGTGAACAAGGCCGCTGAGATACGGCGCCAGGTGCACGAGGCCAAGGCCGCGGTCACCCGGCAGGCACAGGCGGCGTCGGCCTTCGTCGCCAAGCACAACCCGATCCCGGCGATCAAGGCCGCGGTCAAGCCGTGGGTGGCCGTCGGCGTGGCGATCGTCACGGGCGACCCCAACCTCCCGGCCCTGATCGTCGCGGCGGCACCCGATGTCATCAAGGACATGGCTCGCGCTGCCAATGAGCTGCGCAAGACCGTGGTCAACGGGATCGGCAGCGTCGTCGAGACGGTCAAGAACAACGTCGACCTGGGCGAGATCTGGGAGGGCGTGAGGTCGGTCGGCAATGTCGTCGCCGAGGTCACGGGCTTCAACGACATCAAGCGTTGCGTGACCCAGGGCGACATGGAGTCCTGCGCCTGGGCCGCCGCCACCCTCGCGGGCGCCGCCCTGGGCGGCGTCGGTGCGGGCTTCGTCCGCGCGGCCAAGGCCGGGCGGATGGCGTCGAAGGCGGCGGGGTACGCGGACGACATCGCGAAGGCGGCGAACAAGGTCGGCAAGGCGGCCGAAAAGGTCGAGGACGCCGTCGACAAGGTCGAGTCCGCCGTCGAGTGCGCCACGCTCGCCAGTGAACTCGCAGGGAACAGCTTCGTGCCAGGCACTGAGGTGGTGATGGCGGACGGCACACGCAAGCCGATCGAGGACGTCGAGGTGGGTGACATGGTGCTGGCCACCGATCCGACTACGGGCGAAGCCTCGGCCCAAGAGGTCACCGATCTGATCGAGGGCAAGGGAGAGAAGCGCCTGGTCAGGCTCACTATCGATCTCGATGGTGAGAAGGGCAATGCCACTGACACCCTTACGGCAACCGTTGGCCACCCCTTCTGGGTGCCGTCGCTGGAGAAGTGGCTCAAGGCTGGAGAGCTCAAGCCTGGGCAATGGCTTCAAACCGGCAGCGGCACGTGGGTCCAGGTGGAGGCGGTCCAGGCTTGGACGCAGCAGGCCACCGTCTACAACCTCAGCGTCGATACGGCGCATACGTACTATGTGGCCACCGGCCAGACATCAGCCCTTGTTCACAACTGTGTTACTGCGGGCACGCGTGGCAACAAGGGCAAGTTCAAGCCTACGATCACCGTTCACCAAGCCCAGGGCGACTGGGACATGAACACACGGATCTCGGACGCCACAGCTCTGCGTTACGAGGCTGCGGAATCCGCTACTGGTAAGGCGAAGAGCCGAACCTACACTGCGGCCGTGAACAGGAATACCGGTGACATCGCGGTCGGGTGCTCGGGCAATGGTAGCTGTGCCGAGCCGAACATCCTTGAGTTCACTGGGTGGAAGGCAGAAGATGTTACCTTCACCAGTGCTATTCGGCGCGAGGACTTCGATGACGGGCTGGGCAAGGTGTTGCAGGAAAAAGAGATTTGTACTACCTGTCAGGGAAACTATGGGCCAGGGAACTTCGTTTCCGGTGTGCTCTACGATCCGAAGGGGCCGTGGATGATCGGGGGGCCGTCGTGAGGGCCGCACTACTTGAACTTGACCGCCATGATTGGTCCAGGCTGCGCTGTGGATGCGGTGAGTCAGCCGCTCACTTGACGGAGACGTTCACCCGGCTCCTGGAGGCTCGAGCTCCCGAGGATTGTGTCGGGTACCGGCTGGATGGACACTTGGAGGAGCAGTCAATGCTCTTCCAAGTGGCGCCGCACGCTGTGCCGGTAATGCTGGCTGCACTTGCGTCTGACCTGCCGAAGTTCGTACGCGGGCATCTGCTGAGCACTCTCGCATTCCTCGTGACCGGAGAATCTCACAGCAGTGAGGTGGAAGCGGGTTGCCCGGACCTAGAGGAAGAATGCGTCGAGGCCGTTCGAGAGGGCCTCTGGACCCTCTACGAAGAGGCCGCTGCCGGAGATGCCGAGGCAGCCCTGGACGTACTCGAGTTCGCTGATCCGGATGAAAGCCGGTTTGAGGAGTTTCGCTCAGCGCTCGCCGGACGGCTGAAGCGTTGAGATTGACGAGGTGTGGGATCGTCAGTCAGTCGTTGACTGGCACGACATGCGAAAGGTCCCGGGGGACGTACGCAGCCCAGTGGGCCCTTCGTGCGCTGGGTAGTGGCAGGGCAACACCTGGCCGACGTCGTCCCAGCCGATGACGGCCGAATCGGCAAGGCCGCTGCTTCCTAGTCAACGCCGATCCAGCGTCGGACTGTGGACATGCCAGAATTCGGGGGATCTGTGTTAGCAGAACGGTACAATAGTGTGGCGCGAACGCTGGGCAGGCCTTCTTTGACGCCTCAACAGGCTCTTGAAGTGTGGGTTCAGTTCGGTCGAAAACTGCGCGCAGGGTTACGAAGACAGCATTGCCGAATATAGAGACGAATTATCCATTCGACGCTTCTTGCAGGCCGTGATCGACGACCCTCAGATCCAGCAGGCTGCAGATGTGCAGTGGTTCATCGGGGAAGTTGCAGCTATCCACGCGAGATTCTCATCGCTGCTTGAGGGAGGATTTCAGGTCACTGGCAGTTGGGGTTGGTGGGAACGTCGGATTCCTCGCGTCGGCGGTGGTATTTTCCTGCTCGATGTCCGGGATGCCTACGGCGTAGACGTGGAATCGATCTGACTCCACTTGCGTTGGGCTTCCGGAGAGCTATGGGATGACCGGGTGAGCCGGACACATCAACGGCTTCTATACGAAGTTGTCGTGGGAACGTGTTGGAACACTCTCGGCCCCGCAGTGGCTGCGGCGGATGCCGAAGCGGGATGCGTCCAACTGTCCGAGTTGCCGGCCGGCGTACGGACCCCTGACGGTTGACTCGGCGCAGACGTACGACGTGGCGGCGGGTGAGCGCCAGTCACTCGGATTGAGCAGATTGATGGGACATGTGTGATGGTGCCTCCGCAGCCCGACGAGCCGAGAGGCCGGACCTCTGATGCTGTCGACCAAGCCCTGTATCCGGATGTCGCGGCCGCCGGCGGACTTGTGCCGGCTTTGCGGCGGGTCGCCTCTGACAAGGGGTTCGACCTCGGAAACCTGTCGCAGGGGGAGGGGCCGGGAGGGGCGGCCCGGGCCAAGGCCGTGACGGAGCGGGGCACCTTCCTTGTCGCGGCCGACTCGCCGAGCTCCCGGCTGTTCCACATAACCGTCTGGGCGCCGGGTGCGGATCTCGGTACGGGGCGTACGGCAGATCTTCTCGCTGTGGCCGGTGCCGTACAGGCCTGGAACCAGGACATGCCCTTGGGCGAGATGCGTGCCGTGTGGCCGTTCATCGAGTTCGAGCCGCTCGCCGAAGCGCACGTGGAAGGGCATGCGGTGGCCACCGCGTGGCGCCTCATGCGGGAAAGGCACCCCGAGGTCGATCTGGTTGATGACGAGCTGACCGAGGCTGCCTATGCCGAGCCAAGGCTTCGCCAGTTGTTTCCGGTCGCCGGCCACGGGTGGCTTCACTTCAGCAGGACCACTCGCAAGCCCTTCTCCAACGACCTCGCGATGATCGGGCCCTTGGAGAATGGGTGGCGCGTGTACGGCAAGGACGGTTCCACTCTGGGTGATGTGGCAACGGCGGCCCAGGCGGCAGCATTGGTGGTCGCGCATCTGCCCCACGATTGCGGTCCGGCTGCTGAGGGACAGGTGCAGCGGCAGTAGCCGACGCTCTTGTTCGTGCCTGGGCGTCATACGGCCGCCCCGAGGTGGGGGAGGTCCGCATCCCACCCCGGCCCTGTTTCGTTGGTCGGCAGTGAGCATGCAGAAGTAGTGGCCTACGCCACTCCGACTGCATACCATCGATCACCGCAAGGTCGTTCACACTGACGCACGACCCACGCCGGGAGGCTCCTTTGCACCGCCTGCGTAGCCCGCATCGCCGCCGTCGCACCGCGCTCTCCGTCTCCGCCGCGCTCCTCGCCGCGGCCCCGCTCCTGGCCGGCTGCGGAAGCGACGCCCGCCCGGGCGCGGCGGCCGTCGTCGACGGTGACCGGATCGAGGTGAGCGCGCTCCAGGCCCAGGTCAGGGACGTCCGCACCGCCCAGGAGGCGTCCCCGCAGGCGAAGCAGTTGATCGAGGCCACCGGTGACCTGAACCGCGAGAAGCTGAACGGCATGATCTTCGACCGGGTCGTGGAGAAGGTCGCCGCGGACCACGGGATCACCGTCAGCCGCAAGGAGATCCAGGAGACCCGGCGGGCCGCCGCCGGCCAGAGCGGCGGTGAGGAGCAGCTCGCCGCGATGCTGCTCCAGCAGCAGGGTGTCGCGCCGGACGAGATCGACAGCGTGGTGCGCCGCAACGTCATCATGAACAAGATCGCCGCGAAGCTCGGCGCCGGGAACACCCCGGAGGGGCAGCAGAAGCTCACCGAGGTCTTCGCCGCCGCGTCCAAGGCGCTCGACATCGATGTGAACCCGCGGTACGGCACGTGGGACAACGACAAGATCCAGCTCGGTGAGTACAGCGCGCCCTGGATCCGGCAGATCGGTAAGCAGCAGCAGATGTAGGTTCGAGGGGTGAACGCCGACACCCCCGACACCGACACCTCCGGTACCCCCGGCCGCATCGTCCTGCTCACCGCCAGCCACCGCGTCGCGCCCGGGCTGCTGTCCTGGCCCGCGTGGCGGACGCTGCACGCCGCCGACCGGGTCCTGTGCGCCGACGACGCGCACCCGCAGCTGCCGTACCTGCGCGAGGCGGGCGTCGCCGTGGAGATCGCGGCGCCCACGGCGCAGGAGCTGGTCGGCACCTGCGCCGGGGGCCGCACGGTGGTGGTCGTGGCGGCCGGCGAGGGCGACCGCGCCCTGACGGACGGGCTGGCCCGGATGGCGGGCTCCGGCCGTGTGGCGATGCCCGACCTGGAGCTGCTGCCCGGCTCGTACGACCTGCCGGGCGCCCGGCTGCTGGACCTCGTCGAGGTCATGGACCGGATCCGCCGCGAATGCCCCTGGTCGTCCCGGCAGACACACGAGGGCCTGGCCAAGTACGGCATCGAGGAGGCGTACGAGCTCGTCGAGGCCATCGAGGACGGCGACCGTGACGAGCTGCGCGAGGAGCTCGGGGACGTCCTGCTCCAGGTCGTCTTCCACGCGCGGATCGCCGAGGAGCACGAGGAGGAGCCGTTCTCCGTCGACGACGTGGCCGGCACCATCGTCGAGAAGCTGATCCACCGCCACCCCCACGTCTTCGGCGAGGAGCGCGCCGAGACGCCGGAGGAGGTCAAGGAGCACTGGCTGCGGACCAAGGCGATCGAGAAGCAGCGCGCGTCGGTCACGGACGGCGTCCCGCTGGGCCAGCCGGGCCTCGCGCTCGCGGCCAAGCTCGCGAGCCGGGTGCGCAACGCGGGGCTGGACGTCCCGCTTCCGTCCGGTGACGGCATCGGCTACGAGCTGCTGGCCCTGGCGGTACGGGCCGAGGCGGAGGGCGTCGACCCGGAGGCGGCCCTGCGCGCGGCCGGCCGCGCCTACCGCGACGCGATCCGCGCGGCGGAGGGCCCCACGGCGCCGGATACCGTCGACGAGTGAACGCCCCGCACGACGAGAACGCCCACCCGAGCTCCCCGGCCGCGGCCGGTACCCCGAGCTCCCCGCCCGCCCCGGGCGGTACTCCCACCCGCCCGAGCACGCCAGGCACCCGGGCCACCCCCGGCACCCCGGCCACCCCGCAGGCCGGCACCCCGGCCCCGCAGGGCCCGCCCGCGTCGGCCGCCCCGCACGGCGCCCCGACCGTCCCGGCCGGCGCCCCGGCCGCGCCCGACGGCGCCCCGGCCGCCCCGGCCGTCCCGGAGGGTGACGTCCCGCAGGCCGGCGTGCCCGAGCTCTTCACCTGGGAGTTCGCCACCGATCCGTACCCCGCCTACGCCTGGCTGCGGGAGCACGCGCCCGTGCACCGCACCCGGCTGCCCAGCGGGGTCGAGGCGTGGCTGGTGACGCGGTACGCGGACGCGCGGCAGGCGTTGGCCGACCAGCGGCTGAGCAAGAATCCCGCGCATCACGACGAGCCCGCGCACGCCAAGGGCAAGACCGGCATTCCGGGCGAGCGCAAGGCCGAGCTGATGACGCATCTGCTCAACATCGACCCGCCGGACCACACCCGGCTGCGCCGGCTGGTGTCGAAGGCGTTCACGCCCCGCCGTGTGGCCGAGTTCGCGCCGCGTGTGCAGGAGCTCACGGACCGGCTCATCGACAACTTCGCTACAAAGGGGAGCGCGGACCTCATCCATGAGTTCGCCTTCCCGCTCCCGATTTACGCCATTTGCGACATGCTGGGCGTGCCCCGCGAGGACCAGGACGACTTCCGCGACTGGGCCGGGATGATGATCCGCCACGGCGGCGGGCCGCGTGGCGGGGTCGCCCGGTCGGTGAAGAAGATGCGCGGCTACCTCGCGGAGCTGATCCACCGCAAGCGGGAGAACCCGGGGGACGACCTGATCTCGGGGCTCATCAGGGCCTCGGACCACGGTGAGCACCTCACCGAGAACGAGGCCGCCGCGATGGCGTTCATCCTGTTGTTCGCGGGCTTCGAGACGACGGTCAACCTCATCGGCAACGGCGTGTACGCGCTGCTGCGCAACCCCGGCCAGCGCGAACGCCTCCAGGCCTCCCTCGCCGCCGGTGAGCGCGGGCTGCTGGAGACCGGGGTCGAGGAACTGCTGCGCTACGACGGGCCGGTGGAGCTGGCGACCTGGCGGTTCGCGACCGAGCCGCTCACCCTGGGCGGCGAGCGGATCGCGGCCGGCGACCCCGTCCTCGTCGTGCTCGCCGCGGCCGACCGTGACCCCGCACGGTTCGACGAGCCGGACACGCTCGACCTGGCGCGGCGCGACAACCAGCACCTGGGGTACGGGCACGGGATCCACTACTGCCTCGGCGCGCCGCTCGCCCGGCTGGAGGGGCAGACCGCGCTCGCGACGCTGCTGACCCGCCTGTCCGATCTCCGGCTTGCGGGGGATCCATCCGATTTGCGGTGGCGTGGCGGGCTCATTATGCGTGGACTGCGTACGCTCCCGGTCGAGTTCACCCCCTTTGTGACACACGTCAGCTGACGGATCGTCATTTCTGTGATCTTCGCGTGATCTCCGCTGCATCGACTTGTGACTGACGTTCGAATGCCGCTACGTTCACCGTCACCTCAGCAGTCACGCGAAAGGCAGCACCGCATGCGCTCCGGGAACGGCCGGCACCGACGACCCCGTCAAGCCCCCGCCATCGTCGTCGCGGCAGGGGTGACCGGATCCGCCATCGCGCTCCCGCTGCTCGGCGCGGGTTCCGCGTCCGCGGCGGACGCCACCACCTGGGACCGGGTGGCCGAATGCGAGTCCGGCGGCATGTGGAGCGCGGATCTCGGCAACGGCTTCTACGGCGGCCTGCAGATGTCGCAGGAGACCTGGGAGTCGTACGGAGGCCTCGCCCACGCCGCTCGCCCCGACCTCGCCAGCCGCGGCGAGCAGATAGCCGTCGCCGAGAAGGTCTACGCCGCGACGGGCGTCAAGGCGTGGGAGACCTGCGCCCCCATCGCGGGCCTGGGGGGCGCCACCGCCTCGCCCGACGCCGACCCCACCGGCACCGCCCCGGCCACGCCCGAGGCGACGGATCCGGCCGAGACGTTCGAGGACCCGGGCGCGCCCGAGGCGGCGAAGCCGTCCGGGGCGACCGACCCGGTCGGGACGCTCCTGCCCACGGAGCCCGCCCCGGCGACGCCCGGCGCGCCGCAGAGCCCCGCGCCCGGCACCGGCAAGCACCGCGGCGAGGCGGCCAAGGAGGAGACGCCGGTGACGGAGCCGGTCGCCCCGGCCGACCCCACGGCCCCGGCCGACCCCACGGCCCCGGTCGACCCCACCGCGCCGGTCACCCCCGCCGCACCCGAGGGTGAAAGCGCCATCAAGCCCACCGATCCCGCCGATACCGGCAATTCGGTCACCGATCGCGAAAAGGACGCCCACGCCTCACGGGGTGACGGCGCTTCACGCGACCCGGGAAGCGTCGAGCCCGGCGCGTACACGGTCCGCCCCGGCGACAGCCTCTGGACCATCGCGGACGAGCACAAGGTCTCCGGCGGCTGGTCGGCCCTCTATGAGGCCAACCGGGACACCCTCGGCACCGACCCCGACCTCATCCTCCCTGGGCAGAGCCTTGAACTGACGACGGATCAGCCGTAGGTATCAGCCTGTATGTCCGGTTCCGGGGGAGTGAGACATGAATCTCTTCACCCCAACCGGCGCCCCGCGGCCGACCGAACCGCACAATCCGCCCGTCACCTGCGTAAACGCCCGTCAAGGGCAGGTGTATAAGGGTTGATTGACCCGGATGTCCGTCTTTGAACTTCGGGGTGGTCTGTGTCTACGGTCGTGACCGCTCGCCATCGCGGGCCCCATCGACCGGAACGCCGAATCCTGCCGCCGGTCGACGGGAACAGTCGTCGCGTCATGCGCCGAAGGCAGGAGCGGGGGACCCAAGGTAAGTGCCGGGCCCGGCCATGGAGACATGGCACGGAACCGGCTTGGGGTGAAGCCGCGCGCACCGGGAGTGCCGCGCGGCCGGGCCACTCACTCGCCCGAACCCGACAGCTCACCTCGTAGGCGTCGGTGAGGAGATGTCCCATGCTGTTTTCCGGCAAGGCCAAGCACCGTCGCCCCTCCAAGGCCGCCCGATTCGCCGCGTTCGCCGGTATCACCGGTGTCGCCGTCGCCGCCCCGCTGATGGGCGCCACGACCGCCTCGGCCGCCACCGCCGCCGAGTGGGAGAAGGTCGCCCAGTGCGAGTCCGGCGGCAACTGGTCCATCAACACGGGCAACGGCTACTACGGCGGCCTGCAGTTCTCGGCCTCCACCTGGGCCGCGTACGGCGGCACCGCGTACGCCTCGACCGCCGACCAGGCCTCCAAGTCCCAGCAGATAGAGATCGCCGAGAAGGTCCTCGCCGGCCAGGGCAAGGGTGCCTGGCCGAGCTGCGGCGTCGGCCTGTCCAACGCCTCGTACGACGGCGGCGCCGAGCAGGCCCAGCCTCAGCAGGAGCGCAAGGCCGAGCAGCCCACCACGCGCAGCGAGCAGCGCACCGCGCCCAAGGCCGAGGCCGCGCCGAAGGCCGAGTCCAAGAAGACCGTCACCACCCCGACCGGCAAGAAGGTCGAGAAGGGCGACGGCGAGTACAAGGTGAAGGCCGGCGACACGCTCAGCACCATCGCCGCCGAGAAGAAGGTCGCGGGCGGCTGGGAGAAGCTCTTCCAGCTGAACGAGGACATCGTCGACGACGCCGACCTGATCTACCCGGGCCAGCAGCTCCACCTGAGCTGACCCCCTGCGGGACCACCCCGGTCCGGCGCGCCCTTCCCCCGTGCGCGCCGGACCGGGGTTTCCCGTTCCGCCCTCCTGAGCGGCCCCCCGCACACCCTGGCTACCAGTCGGTAAGTTTCGCGGCGTTTTGCCCGCAATGCCGACGCGTGAGCCCTTTTTCGTCCCAGGAGGCGGGCGTCGGCTGGTCACGGCCCCCGGGCCGGTTAGGCTCTTGCCGCAAGGCCAAAGAGACCCTGCACCACCATGCGTCACATCTTGCGTCACATCCCAGAAGGAGATGCTCGTGCCGTCCATCGACGTCGTCGTAGCCCGGGAAATCCTGGACTCCCGAGGCAACCCCACGGTCGAGGTCGAGGTCGGCCTCGACGACGGCAGCACCGGCCGTGCTGCCGTTCCGTCCGGTGCCTCCACCGGAGCGTTCGAGGCCCTCGAGCTCCGCGACGGTGACAAGGACCGTTACCTCGGCAAGGGTGTCGAGAAGGCCGTCCTCGCCGTCATCGAGCAGATCGGCCCGGAGCTCGTCGGCTACGACGCCACCGAGCAGCGGCTGATCGACCAGGCGATGTTCGACCTGGACGCCACCCCGGACAAGTCGTCGCTCGGCGCCAACGCCATCCTCGGCGTCTCCCTCGCCGTCGCCCACGCCGCCTCCGAGGCGTCCGACCTGCCGCTGTTCCGCTACCTGGGCGGCCCGAACGCGCACCTGCTGCCCGTTCCGATGATGAACATCCTGAACGGCGGCTCGCACGCCGACTCCAACGTGGACATCCAGGAGTTCATGATCGCGCCCATCGGCGCGGAGTCCTTCTCCGAGGCCCTGCGCTGGGGCGCCGAGGTCTACCACACCCTGAAGAAGGTCCTGAAGGAGAAGGGTCTCTCCACGGGTCTGGGCGACGAGGGCGGCTTCGCCCCGAACCTGGAGTCCAACCGCGCCGCGCTCGACCTCATCCTGGAGGCCATCAAGCAGGCCGGTTACGCTCCGGGCAAGGACATCGCCCTGGCGCTCGACGTCGCCGCGTCCGAGTTCTACAAGGACGGCGCCTACGAGTTCGAGGGCAAGTCCCGCTCGGCCGCCGAGATGACGGACTACTACGCCGAGCTCGTCGACGCGTACCCGCTGGTCTCCATCGAGGACCCGCTGTTCGAGGACGACTGGGACGGCTGGAAGACCATCACCGAGAAGCTGGGTTCCAAGGTCCAGCTCGTCGGCGACGACCTGTTCGTCACCAACCCGGAGCGCCTGGCGCGCGGCATCGAGGAGAACGCCGCCAACGCCCTGCTGGTCAAGGTCAACCAGATCGGTTCGCTGACCGAGACCCTGGACGCCGTCGAGATGGCCCAGCGCAACGGCTTCAAGTGCATGATGTCGCACCGCTCCGGTGAGACCGAGGACGTCACCATCGCCGACCTGGCCGTCGCCACCAACTGCGGCCAGATCAAGACCGGCGCCCCGGCCCGCTCCGAGCGCGTCGCCAAGTACAACCAGCTGCTGCGCATCGAGGAGATCCTCGACGACGCCGCGGTGTACGCGGGCCGCTCGGCCTTCCCGCGCTTCAAGGGCTGATCACCGGTCCCGGTCGCACAGCCCGGTTACCTACGTCCCCGGCCACGGTCCCGTACCGTGTCCGGGGACGTACGTACGTAACGGGCAAGGGGAGGCGGGTACAACACATGGCCCGGGACCGGTTCTCCACCGCGACCAGGCTGCGACTGCTCGGCGAGCAGACCGCCGCCCGCGTCTACCGCTCCCAGAGCCGACGGCACGACCGCCGCTCCCGGCTCACCGGCCGCGCGGCGTTCCTCGCGCTCGTCGTCTGCTCGCTGGTGGTGGCCCTGGCCTACCCGATGCGCCAATGGGTGTCCCAGCGCGCCGAGATCGCCGAGCAGCAGCGGCTGGCGGCCGAGGCGAGCGAGCGTGTCGAACGGTTGCGCGACGAGAAGGCGCGGCTCCAGGACGACGCGTACATCAAGCGCCTCGCCCGCGAGCACCTGCACTACGTACTCCCCGGGGAGACCGGCTACACGGTCATCGACCCCGACGCGGCGCGCGAGCGCCGCACCGACCAGGGCGCGGCCGACCGCCCCTGGTACTCCAACCTCTGGGACGGCGTGGACACCGCCGACCGCACCGACCGCAAGTAGAACCCAAGGCAGGCATGGAAACGCCCCCTCCGCAGACCGAACACACCGAGCCCACCGAGGCGGACGTCGCGGCGTTCAAGGAACAGCTCGGCCGTCCGCCGCGCGGCCTGCGCGCCATCGCGCACCGCTGCCCGTGCGGCAACCCGGACGTGGTGGAGACCGCGCCCCGGCTCCCCGACGGCACGCCGTTCCCGACGACGTACTACCTCACCTGCCCGCGCGCGGCCTCCGCGATCGGCACGCTGGAGGCGAACGGCGTCATGAAGGAGATGAGCGAGCGGCTCGGACGCGACCCGGAGCTCGCCGCCGCCTACCGCGCCGCGCACGAGGACTACATCGCGCGCCGCGACGCCATCGAGGTCCTGGAGGGCTTCCCGAGCGCCGGCGGCATGCCGGACCGCGTGAAGTGCCTGCACGTGCTCGTCGGCCACTCGCTGGCCGCCGGGCCCGGGGTGAACCCGCTGGGCGACGAGGCCATCGCGATGCTGCCCGAGTGGTGGGCCAAGGGCCCGTGCGTGACCCCCTGCGCCCCCGAGGGGGCCGGGGAATGACCCGCGTCGCCGCCATCGACTGCGGTACGAACTCCATCCGCCTCCTCGTCGCGGACATCGACCCGGCCACCGGTGACGTCACCGACCTGGACCGGCGGATGACGATCGTCCGGCTCGGCCAGGGCGTGGACAGGACCGGGCGGCTCGCGCCCGAGGCACTGGAGCGGACCTTCGCGGCCTGCCACGAGTACGCCGCCGTCATCAAGGAGTACGGCGCCGAGAGGCTCCGGTTCGTGGCGACCTCCGCCTCGCGCGACGCCGAGAACCGCGACGACTTCGTCCGGGGCGTCATGGACATCCTGGGCGTGGAGCCGGAGGTCATCAGTGGTGACCAGGAGGCGGAGTTCTCCTTCACCGGGGCGACCAAGGAGCTGAAGGGCGGCGGCTCGGGCGAGTACCTGGTGGTGGACATCGGCGGCGGCTCCACCGAGTTCGTGGTCGGCGCCGCACACGCGCGCGCCGCCCGGTCGGTCGACATCGGCTGCGTACGCCTGACCGAGCGTCATGTGCGCAGCGACCCGCCGTCCGAGGCGGAGGTGGCGGCGATCCGGGCCGACGTCGAGGCGGCGCTGGACCTGGCGGAGGAGACCGTCCCGCTGCGGGAGGCGGAGACGCTCGTCGGGCTGGCCGGTTCGGTCACCACGGTCGCCGCGATCGCGCTGGGGCTGCCCGCGTACGACTCGGCGGCGATCCACCGGTCGCGCATCTCCTACGAGCAGGTCGCGGAGGTCACGGCACGGCTGCTGTCGGCGACGCACGACGAACGCTCCGCGATCCCGGTGATGCACCCGGGCCGGGTGGACGTCATCGTCTCCGGAGCGCTGGTGCTGCTGGCCGTCATGGACCGGATCGGGGCCCCTGAGGTGGTGGTCTCCGAACACGACATTCTGGACGGAATCGCCCTCTCGCTCGTCTGATCCACACCCGGACCGAGCGCCGTCCAGCGGCCCTTCGGAAAAGTTCGTGAAGTTCTTCACAAGGAAAAGGGCCCTGAGGGGGGTCGCGGAGCCGCTCAACGGCCTCCAGAGCCCCTCTCGGGGCTCTTTCGTAGGTGCGGAAGCCGCCCTCGTCTGTGTTTCAGAGGCGTGAACTCCGGTGGCGGTCCACGGTTAAAAGGTGCTCGCCGTCCCAGTTCAACGGGGGTGAACAACGCCTTCCGTTACACCGCGGTTCCCCCGCGGCGCCATGACCTCGGTCACGTGGGCCGCGCAGTGTAGCAGAGGTACCCCAGGACCTTGTGAAGGGGCGCACGAGCGACCCCCCTCGACCGGGTGGATACTCGATGGCATGAGCACCACGGAGCGTCCCAGGATCCTCGTAGTAGGCGGTGGGTACGTAGGCCTGTACGCAGCTCGGCGCATTCTCAAGAAGATGCGCTACGGCGAGGCGACCGTCACGGTCGTCGACCCCCGGTCGTACATGACCTACCAGCCCTTCCTGCCCGAAGCCGCCGCCGGCAGCATCTCGCCCCGGCACGTCGTCGTCCCGCTGCGACGCGTGCTGCCCAAGGCCGAGGTACTCACCGGCCGGGTCACCACCATCGACCAGGACCGCAAGGTCGCCACGATCGCGCCGCTCGTCGGCGAGTCGTACGAGCTGCCGTTCGACTACCTGGTCATCGCGCTGGGCGCGGTCTCCCGCACCTTCCCGATCCCCGGCCTCGCCGAGCAGGGCATCGGCATGAAGGGCATCGAGGAGGCCATCGGCCTGCGCAACCACGTCCTCGAGCAGCTCGACAAGGCCGACTCGACGACCGATGAGGAGGTCCGCCGCAAGGCGCTGACCTTCGTCTTCGTGGGCGGCGGCTTCGCCGGCGCGGAGACCATCGGCGAGGTCGAGGACCTGGCCCGCGACGCCGCGAAGTACTACAAGAACGTGAAGCGCGAGGACATGCGCTTCATCCTGGTGGACGCCGCGGACAAGATCCTCCCCGAGGTCGGCCCCAAGCTCGGCAAGTACGGCAAGGAGCACCTGGAGGGCCGTGGGGTCGAGGTCTACCTCTCGACGTCCATGGACTCCTGCGTCGACGGCCACGTGGTGCTGAAGAACGGCCTCGAGGTCGATTCCAACACCATCGTCTGGACCGCCGGTGTGAAGCCCAACCCGGCGCTCGCCCGCTACGGCCTGCCGCTGGGCCCCCGCGGTCACGTGGACTGCGACGCCACCCTCCAGGTCAAGGGCACCGACTACATCTGGGCCGCCGGCGACAACGCCCAGGTCCCGGACCTCGTCGGCCGCAAGGCCGGCAACGAGAACGCCTGGTGCCCGCCGAACGCCCAGCACGCGCTGCGTCAGGCCAAGGTCCTCGGCGACAACGTGATCTCCGGTATGCGGGGCTTCCCGCAGAAGGAGTACAGCCACGCCAACAAGGGTGCGGTCGCCGGTCTCGGCCTGCACAAGGGCGTCGCGATGATCGTCATGGGCAAGGTGAAGATCAAGCTCAAGGGCCGTCTCGCCTGGTACATGCACCGCGGCTACCACGGCATGGCGATGCCGACCTGGAACCGGAAGATCCGCGTCTTCGCGGACTGGACGCTCGCGATGTTCCTCAAGCGCGAGGTCGTCTCGCTCGGCGCCATCGAGTCGCCGCGCGAGGAGTTCTACGAGGCCGCCAAGCCGGCCCCGGCCGCGCCCGCCTCGGCGTCGAAGCCCGAGAAGGCCAAGGCCTCCTGACCGGCTGACCTCCAGGCACCTCCGCGTCGAGGGGCCGCCCGCCATCCGTGGTGCGGGCGGCCCCTTCCGCGTACCCGGGCCGTGGGGCGGCCCCGGCCGGGCTGAGGGCGTGTGCGGACGCACGCCCGGGACGACGGACCGTATTTTGCCGTCGCATTGCTCTGCAGGGGGACTGCAACCGCGCGCCCCCGGTGTTTTCGTGGTGTTGAGCATTTCTGGGACTCCTCATCACGGAGGTGTGCACCATGGCCGACGCCGCGTCGCGGCTCACCACGCTCGCCGAGGATCTGCTGGGCGTTCCGCTTCCCGTCCGGATCCGTGCCTGGGACGGCAGTGAGGCGGGACCGCCGGGTGGACCCGTCCTCGTGGTACGCCACCGCCGGGCGCTGCGGCGGCTGATGTGGAAGCCGGGTGAGCTGGGGCTCGCCCGCGCCTGGGTCGCCGGTGAGCTCGATGTGGAGGGCGACCTGTACGAGGCCCTCGACCGGCTCGCCGGCCTCCTCTGGGAGCGCGGTGCCGACGCCGAGGGCGCCGTGCGCTCCGTACGCGACCCCAGACTCCGCGCCGCCGCCCGCACCCTCCTCCAGCTCGCCGGCCCCTGGCCGCCGCCCCGGCCGCCCGCCGAAGAGGTCAGGCTCCGTACCGGCCCCCTGCACACCAAGCGGCGCGACAAGGCGGTCATCAGCCACCACTACGACGTCGGCAACGACTTCTACGAACTGGTCCTCGGGCCGTCCATGGTCTACTCGTGCGCCTACTGGTCCGAGGACGGCACCCTCGAAGAGGCGCAGACCGCCAAGCTCGACCTCGTCTGCCGCAAGCTGGCCCTCAAGGAGGGCGACCGGCTGCTCGACGTGGGCTGCGGCTGGGGCTCCATGGCCATCCACGCGGCCCGCAAGTACGGCGCCCGTGTCGTCGGCGTCACCCTCTCCACCGAGCAGGCCGCCTACGCCCGCAAGCGCATCGCCGACGAGGGCCTGACCGACCTGGTCGAGATCCGCGTCCAGGACTACCGGGACGTCAGGGACGGGCCGTACGACGCGATTTCGTCCATCGGGATGGCCGAGCACGTCGGCCAGGTCCGCTACCGCGAGTACGCCGGCGAGCTGTACGCCCTGCTCAAGCCCGGCGGCCGCCTCCTGAACCACCAGATCTCCCGCCGCCCCGAGACGAACGAAGCCGCCTACCGCGTCGACGACTTCATCGACCGGTACGTCTTCCCCGACGGTGAACTCGCGCCCGTCGGCCGTACCACCAGCGCCCTCGAAGAGGCCGGGTTCGAGGTGCGCGACGTCGAGGCCATCCGTGAGCACTACGCCCTCACCCTGCGGCAGTGGGTGGCCAACCTGGAGGGCCGGTGGGCCGAGGCCGGACGGCTCACCTCCCCGGGCCGGGCCCGCGTCTGGCGCCTCTACATGGCCGCCTCCGCCGTCTCCTTCGAGCGCAACCGCATCGGCGTCAACCAGATCCTCGCCGTGCGGACCCCGGAGGACGGCGTCTCCGGCCTCCCGTTGCGCCCGAGGGCGTGGACCGAGCGACCTGACCGCTGACAACGCCGAGGGCCGGGCTCCCGCGAACGGGAACCCGGCCCTGACTCCTCCACGGCCCTTTGCGGGGCTGCCCGGCTACTCGGCCTTGATGGCGTTCAGCATGTTCAGCCTCGCCGCGCTGCGCGCCGGCCACATCGCGGCCAGGACGCCCACCAGGGCCGCCAGGAGCAGGAAGATCCCGATCCGGTCCCACGGGATGACCAGCGCGTAGCCCGGGATGTTCGACTTGACGGTCTGGCCGATGGCCCAGCCCAGGAACGAGCCGAGGCCGATACCGACCACCGCGCCGAAGACCGAGATGACCACGGCCTCCAGTCGCACCATCCGCTTCACGCGGCGCCGGTCCAGACCGATCGCCCGCAGCATGCCGATCTCCTGCTGCCGCTCGAAGACCGACATCGCCAGGGTGTTGACGACACCCAGCACCGCGATGATCAGCGCCATCGCCAGCAGGCCGTACATGATGTTCAGCATCATGTTGATCATGCCGCCGAACTGGTCGCGGACGTCCTGCTTGTCCATCACGTTGATCGCGGGGTTCTTGCCGAGGGCGTCGACCAGCGCCTTCTCGTTCGCGGCGGTCTCACCGCCGTCCATGTTCACGAAGACCTGCCGGATGTACGGCTTCACCTCGTGCGGGGCGACGACCTTGGTGTCCACCAGCACCGGCGAGAGCAACTCGCTGTCCTTGTAGACCGCGCCGACGGTCAGCTTGCCCTTCTTCTTGTCGGCGAAGGTGACCGGCAGGGTCTCACCGACCTTCCAGCCCTGCTTCTCGGCCGTCTTCTCGGCGACCGCCAGCTGTCCCTTGCCGAGCGAGGACAGCGAGCCGTCCACCAGCTCCACGTTGAGGACCCGCTCGACGTCACCCGGGGTGATGGCCGAAGCCGACACCCAGTTGTCCTCGACGTCGAAGTACGTGGCCTGCTGCGGCGAGACCGCCGTGGTATCCGGCGCCTTCTCCAGCGCGGCCAGCGCGGACTGGTCGAGGTAGCCGCCGCTGGCCATGGCGACGGTGTAGTCGGCCTTGAGCTGGTCCGTGGTCATCTTGTCCAGCGCTGTGCCGACCGTGACGCCCAGCACCGACAGTCCGGTCACCAGCGTCAGGCCGATGGCCAGCGCGGAGGCGGTGGCACCGGTGCGGCGCGGGTTGCGGACCGCGTTCTGTGCGGCCAGCTTGCCGGAGACCCCGAACGCGCTGATCATGAGCGGCCGTACGAGGGCGATGACCGGGCGGGACAGCAGCGGGATCAGCACGATCACGCCGATCAGCGACAGGAAGGCACCGCCCGCGATGAGCATCCGGCCGTCGGAGCCGGCCGCGGCACCCGCCACGATCAGCGCCGCGCCCGCGGCGGTGAAGAACGCGCCGACGGAGTTGCGCACGACCAGGGACTTGGTGGTGGCCACCGCGTGGACGCTGCTCATCGCCGCCACCGGCGGGATCTTGGCGGCGCGGCGGCCGGGCAGCCAGGCGGCGAACATCGTGATCAGGACACCGACGCCGAGCGAAGCGAGCACCGGCGTCGTACCGATGACCAGCGGTCCCTCGGGCACCTTCATGCCGAACGCCGCCATGCCGGAGCGCAGGCCGATGGCCAGCCCGATACCGAGGGCGAAACCGACCACCGAGGCCACCAGGCCGACCACACCGGCCTCGGCCAGCACCGAGCGGGTGATCTGCTTGCGGGAGGCACCGACGGCGCGCATCAGCGCCAGTTCCTTGGTGCGCTGGGCGACCAGCATGGTGAAGGTGTTGGAGATCAGGAACACACCCACGAAGAGCGCGATGGCGGCGAACCCGAGCAGCATCTGGTTGAGGCTGCTGAGCTCTTCCTCGATCATCTTCGCCTGCTCGTCGGCGAGCGCGGTGCCCGTCTTGGCCTCGGCGTTCTCCGGGATCAGCGGCTCGACCGCGTCGAGGATCCTGGCGTCGTCGGCGCCGGACGCGGCGGCGACGGTCAGGTCCTTGTAGTAGCCCGGCTTCAGGTAGAGCGACTGCGCCACGGAGGTGTCGAAGAGGACCAGGCTGCCGCCGGCGCTGACGGCGCCGTCCTCGGTGGTGAAGACACCGGCCAGGGTGTACTCCTTGACCGGGCCGTTCGTGGCGACCCGCACCCGGTCGCCGACCTTGTACTCACCCTTGACGGCGGTGTCCTTGTCGAGGGCGACCTGGTCGGCCTTCACCGGGCCAGAGCCCTCGGTGAAGTCGTAGGCGGCGTCCTTGCCGTCCTTGCCGGGGGCGAAGTTGGAGCCCTTGTTGGACCAGCCGACGCCGATCAGCTTGCCGTCGGGGTCGGCGACCCCGGCGAAGCCGTCCACACGTCCGGTGACGGAGGCGACCCCGTTCAGCTTCTTGATCTTGTCGACGGTCTGCTGGGAGAGGCCCGGCTCCTGCTTGGCGTCGTTCTCGTCGGCGTAGGAGGTGACGGCGACCGCGACGTTGTCGTAGCTCTTGGCCGACTGGTTGCGGAAGGCGTTGGACAGGGTGTCGGTGAAGACCAGGGTGCCGGAGACGAACGCGACGCCGAGCATGACGGCGAGCACGGTCATCAGCAGCCTGGCCTTGTGCGCGAGCACATTGCGCAAGGCGGTACGGAACATGAGGTGTGAGTCCTGGGGTGAAGAGGGATCGGCGAGGGCCGGAGCGCGTCCGGGTCGGGCCGGGGAGTCCGGGGCGGGCGCCCCGGTGGGGCGTCAGCTCGTGCGGCCCTTGGCGTCGAACTCCTTCATGCGGTCCAGCACGCCGTCCGCCGTCGGGTGCAGCATCTCGTCGACGATCCGGCCGTCGGCGAGGAAGATCACGCGGTCGGCGTAGGAGGCGGCCACCGGGTCGTGGGTGACCATCACGACGGTCTGCCCCAGTTCGCGCACCGAATTGCGCAGGAAGCCCAGCACCTCGGCGCCGGAGCGGGAGTCGAGGTTCCCGGTCGGCTCGTCACCGAAGATGATCTCGGGGCGGGAGGCCAGCGCGCGGGCGACGGCGACGCGCTGCTGCTGGCCGCCGGAGAGCTGCGCGGGCCGGTGGCCCAGGCGGCCGGACAGGCCCACCATGTCGATGACCTTGCGCACCCACTCCTTGTCGGGCTTGCGGCCCGCGATGTCCATGGGGAGCGTGATGTTCTCCTGCGCGGTCAGCGTCGGCAGCAGGTTGAACGCCTGGAATATGAAGCCGATCTTGTCCCGCCGCAGCTGCGTGAGCTGCTTGTCCTTGAGGGAGCCCAGCTCCGTGTCACCGATGCGTACCGAGCCGCTGCTGAAGGTGTCGAGCCCGGCCACGCAGTGCATCAGCGTCGACTTGCCGGAGCCCGACGGGCCCATGATCGCGGTGAACTCACCCTGGTGGAAGTCCACCGTGACCCGGTCCAGCGCGACCACCTGGGTCTCGCCGTGTCCGTAGACCTTGGACAGATCCGTGGCGCGGGCGGCTACCGCGGTGGCGCGGTAAGCGGTGGGGGTCGTGGTCACGAGGGGCTCCTGTCGAGGACTGTTCTTCGAGGACCCCTCCATCGTCATCGCCCACCACCCCGCAGGGCGTCCGTCCGTATGCCCGTATCCGGGGCCGCCTGGAGTCGGACCGGGGGGCCCGCACCTCCTCCTGAGGTATGACGGGACCCCTGAGACGCGCCCCGGGATCACCAGCGGGTGACACCGGGCGACGACTTTCCGTCATTCCTTTGCGTACGTCTTTGCGGCCGCAGACCGCCGGAGTCTGCCGGGGAACGCCGCTCACCTGCGCTGACGCTCCCTCAGGCGTCAATAAAATAAGACAACATCGCTCCACCGTTCCGCTGTTCGAGGGACGCGCCCGGATAGGCTCGTGTGCCAACGCGGAGCCGCGGGGTAACGCCCGGATGGTGGAATGCAGACACGGCGAGCTTAAACCTCGCTGGCCTTCGGGCCGTACCGGTTCGAGTCCGGTTCCGGGCACTCCCGACCCTCCTGACGGGAGCGGTCCCACAAAAAACCGGACGACCGGCAGGATTCGGCCACAGGGCCGGTGTGACAGGAGGGAAAGATCCTCCCCGAGCACTAGGGTGTTTCTTTTGCTCGCCCATTACTCTTGTCTCAAGGCCGCGCACGGCGGCCATGGAGGAGTGAGATGAGGAGCAGCAACCCGGTCTTCTCGCGACGGGGGTTCAGCCGCGACAACGGCTATGCGGGCTTCAACGCGCAGCAGCCGCAGGCCGGGGGCCCCGCCGCTGGAACGAACCCGTACGCGACGAACCCGTACGCAACCAACCCGTACGCCCCGCAGGACGCCCAGCTCGGCGCCCCCGCGCAGGCCCCGGCGCGCCCGGGTGCGATGACCATCGACGACGTGGTGTCCCGCACCGCGATCACGCTCGGTACGGTCTTCGTCACCGCGACGCTCGCCTGGTTCCTGATGCCGGTCGACCCGGCGAACATCAACACGTCGTACGGCATCGCCATCGGCGCGGCCCTCGTGGCCTTCGTCTTCGCGATGATCCAGTCCTTCAAGCGCAAGGCCTCCCCGGCGCTGATCCTGCTGTACGCCGCGTTCGAGGGCGTCTTCCTGGGCGTGATCTCCAACGCCGTCTCGACGTACGTCTCGCCCGGCGTCGTCCCGCAGGCGGTGCTCGGCACCATGGCGGTCTTCGCCGGTGTGCTGATCGCGTACAAGATGCGCTGGATCCGCGTCACCCGCCGCTTCTACGGCTTCGTGATGGCGGCCGCGCTCGGCTTCGTCCTGCTGATGGCGGTGAACCTGCTGTTCGCCGTGTTCGGCGGCGGTGACGGCCTCGGCTTCCGCAGTGGTGGCCTCGGCATCCTGTTCGGTGTCATCGGCATCATCCTCGGTGCGTGCTTCCTGGCCCTCGACTTCAAGCAGGTCGAGGACGGCATCACCTACGGCGCTCCGCGCGAGGAGTCGTGGCTGGCGGCCTTCGGCCTCACCATGACGCTGGTGTGGATCTACCTGGAGTTCCTGCGACTGCTGTCGATCCTGCAGGGCGACGACTGATCGCTGTGATCCTGCGAAGGGCCCGTCCGGCAACCGCCGGGCGGGCCCTTCGGCGTTGTCGTCCGACCGTCAGAGCAGCTTCCGGGCGGCCCGCCTCAGGTCGTACTCATGGATGATCGCCTTGGCGTGTCCGTAACTGAGGTCGTGCTCGCCCCGGAGCCAGCTCACCTTCTCCTCGAAACGGACGAGGGAGGGGCCTTCCTCGACGGTGCGAAGCCATTCGGACACTTGCCGGCCTGTGCAGTGGGGAATGCGGGAGAGCAGATTTCGATGGGTCTCTTCGGAGAAGACTTGGGACATCGGCGCCTCCGGACGCTTTGCGCGTGTGCTCCTTCACGTCACCGTGCCTGAGCGTTCGCCCGTTGGCAACAGTCCCGTCGCGGCGCGTAGGGTCGCGGCGTGCTCGATACGACAGAACTGACCGCCGCCGTCGAACGCTTCGCCGACCGGCTGCGGGCCGCGCCGCAGAGCCGGTTGCAGCGGGGCGCGGCGGCCGAGGGACTGGCACTGGCCAGGGATTTGGCGCTGCGGGCGCAGCGGCTGGAGGCGCCGGACGCGCCGCCGCGGACCATGCCGGACGCCGGGGTGTTCGCGGTCGCGGATCAGCTTGTGGTGGCCTGCAACGATTTGGCGGAAATTCTGCGAACGGCCCCGGCCGGCTCCTCGCTTCGGCGAAAGCTGCTTCAGCGGGAGCTGGACGAGGCCGTGGCGGCGGTGCGGCGGGCGGCGGCTACAGCGACGCTATGACGCGGTCGGCGAGGATGTAGACGTTCTCGGCGTCCGCGTCGCTTCCGCACGAGAAGGTCAGGGCGTACGCGCCGGACACCCCCGAGCCGCCCAGCAGGACGGGCGTCTCGCCGCGGCGCAGCGCCTCCGCGAGGCGCTCGGCGGTCTCCCGGTGGCCGGGCGTCATGCACAGGGTCGTGCCGTCGGCGAAGACGTACACGTCCAGGGTGCCGAGGGGGCCGGGCCGTACGTCGGTGAGCGCCGTACGGGTCTCGGCGAGCTCCTCCAGGCGGGCCACGGTGCGCTCGTGGTCGGTGACGACCGGGGTCTGGACCGGTACGAAGTCGGGGTGCGAGGGGTGCCGGCGGCGGGCCGCGGCCAGCTCGGGGGAGTCCTCGGGGTAGGCGTTGTCGGTGATGCCGGGGATGTCGGGCAGCTCGGCGAGGGCGTCGAGGTCGTCGAGCCCGTCGGCGTACTCCCCGTAGTCGGCGCCCAGCTCCATCGCGTCCATCGCCTCCAGGCCCGCGAAGTCCGCCTGGCGCGGCACGAAGAAGGGGCCGTCCTCGCCCGGTCCGGCGGCCGTGGCGGCGCCTCCCGGTCCGGTCAGGCCGCCGAGGCCTCCCAGCAGCGTCCCGGGCCCGTCGGTGGCGTCCCGGGCCTCCTGGGCGGCCCAGAAGGCCCGCGCCTCGGCCAGCTCGCGCTCCCGCTCCTCCGCGAGGGCCTCGGCGACGGCCGTGCGTATGTCCTCGGCGGCGCGGGCGTGGGGCACGGTGGGGGCGCGGTCGGCGGTGTTCGCGGCGGCGAGCTCCGTGCGCAGCGCGATGACCTGCTTGCGCAGCCCGTGGGCGGCGTGCAGGGCAGCGGCGCCCACGGCCGTGGCGGTGGCCGTGGTCAGCAGCAGGGCGAGAGACATGGCGCTCACTGACTTACTCCCGGTTTCAATCGATCCCCCGCACTTCCTACATCAGCTTCTCGTGCCCCTGCGCCCCCTGTCAGTGCATTACGTCACGAAATGGACAGGTCTTTTGCCTGGTGGCTTTCCCGGATGTGCACCTTGACCTGCACAAACGAATCTCCCCCAGGAGATAGGTCACATCCTGGGGGAGATTCGGTCACGGCTCGGACGCGGGGCGGTTAGCTGAGGCGCTCGATGACCATGGCCATGCCCTGGCCGCCGCCGACACACATGGTCTCCAGGCCGAACTGCTTGTCGTGGAACTGGAGGCTGTTGATCAGGGTGCCGGTGATGCGGGCGCCGGTCATGCCGAAGGGGTGGCCGACGGCGATGGCGCCACCGTTGACGTTCAGCTTCTCCAGCGGGATGTCCAGGTCGCGGTAGGACGGGATGACCTGGGCGGCGAACGCCTCGTTGATCTCGACCAGGTCGATGTCGCCGATGGTCAGCCCGGCGCGCTTCAGCGCCTGCTTGCTGGCCTCGACCGGCCCGTAGCCCATGATCTCGGGCGACAGGCCCGAGACGCCCGTGGACACGATCCGCGCGAGCGGGGTCAGGCCCAGCTCGCGGGCCTTGGTGTCGCTCATGATGACCAGCGCGGCGGCGCCGTCGTTGAGCGGGCAGCAGTTGCCGGCGGTGACGAGGCCGTCGGGGCGGAAGACCGGCTTCAGGCCCTGGACGCCCTCCAGCGTCACGCCCGCGCGCGGGCCGTCGTCCTTGGAGACCACGGTGCCGTCGGGGGTGGTGACCGGGGTGATCTCCCGCTCCCAGAAGCCGTTCTTGATGGCTTCCTCGGCGAGGTTCTGCGACCGGACGCCGAACTCGTCCATGTCCTGACGGGTGACGCCCTTCAGGCGCGCCAGGTTCTCGGCGGTCTGGCCCATCGCGATGTACGCGTCGGGCAGCAGCCCGTCCTCGCGCGGGTCGTGCCAGTCGGCGCCCTCCTGCTCGGCGCGGGCGGCGGTGCGGGCCTCCGCCTCGGCGAAGACCGGGTTGTGCGTGTCGGGCAGGCTGTCGCTGTTGCCCTTCACGGAGCGGGACACCATCTCGACACCGGCGGAGATGAAGACGTCGCCCTCGCCCGCCTTGATCGCGTGCAACGCCATGCGGGACGTCTGGAGCGAGGACGAGCAGTACCGGGTGATGGTGCAGCCGGGCAGGTGGTCCATGCCCATCTGCACGGCGACGATACGACCCAGGTTGAACCCCTGCTCGCCGCCGGGCAGGCCGCAGCCGAGCATCAGGTCGTCGATGTCACGCGGGTCGAGCTCGGGCACCTTGGCGAGCGCGGCCTGGATGATCGTGGCGGTCAGGTCGTCCGGCCGCAGGTCCTTCAGGGAGCCCTTGAAGGCCCGGCCGATGGGGGAGCGGGCGGCTGAGACGATCACGGCTTCGGGCATCACGGCTCCAGAGGGGCGAGGGGCAGGACTGAGAGGGAAGTTACCCGTACGTATCGCCTGGGTCATCGGGACGGGCGTGTGATGCGGACCGCATTTCTAAGCGCTCGCTCAGTCACGGGTCGCCGCCCGTATCCGGTTCCTGCCCGAAAACGGGCGTTTCACCCCGGGGCGGGGTGGTGACCCTCGCCCGCTGCCGGGCCTTCGCCTGGCGCGGCCGCCCCGGGGGTGTGGCTGTGGGGCCTGACGCCCCCGCCCGGCCGCCGTGGCGGCTTGGTGGCGGCTTGGTGGCGGGCCGGGCGGGCGTGTGCGCTTCGGGCGCGAGCGGGTGACGCCGTCGGCAGGGCGGTGCCGGGCCGCGGGCGCAGGCGCCCGGACGCCGTGGCCGCCGTCCCCGGCACGCCCTGGGGCGACGTGGTCCCCGTACCAGGAGGCCCGCGCCGGGGTGGCGCCGCGCCAGGGGCCCGCGCCGGGGGCGGGCCCCGCGTGGCCGGGGGTGCCGCCCCGGAGGGTGCGCCACCCGGCGTGGGGTCAGGGGTGGGCGTCCGGGAGGGGGGCCGGCTCCTGGACGGAGGGGAGGCGGCGACGGCGGCGGTGCTTGAGCAGGGCCCACGGGGCGCGGGCGCCCGTGACCTCCGTACCGGCTTCCTCCACCGCCTCCGCGGCGGCCTGCGCGACCGGCAGCATGCCCTCGCGGCGGTCGGCGTCCAGCCGGTCCGTCTCGGGCCACACGCCCAGCACCGCGCACACGGTCGGGAGCACCGCCATCGCAGCCGTCGCGTACCCCTCCGCCGACGGGTGGTAGTTGTCCGCGCCGAACATCTCACGCGGATTGGCCTCGAACTCCGGCCCCAGCAGGTCGCCCAGCGACACCGTGCGACCGCCCTGCTCGACGACCACGATCGTCTGGGCGGCGGCCAGCTGGCGGGACGCCCGCCGCGCCACCCACCGAAGCGGCTGGTAGACCGGCTCGATCGTGCCCAGGTCGGGACACGTGCCGACCACGACCTCCGCACCCGCCGTACGGAGGCGCCGTACGGCCGTCGAGAGGTACCGCACCGACTGCGTGGGCGGCATCCGGTGCGTCACGTCGTTCGCCCCGATCATGATCACGCACGCATCGGGGACGCGACCCGGATGGGCCAGCAGCAGGGCGACCTGGCGCTCCAGGTCGTCCGACCGGGCGCCCGGCAGCGCCACGTTCCGCAGCTCCACCGGGCGCTCCGCGACCGCCGCGAGCCCCGATGCCAGCAGTGCGCCGGGGGTCTGACCCGCCCGGCGCACTCCCTGGCCCGCGGCGGTCGAATCACCCAGGAGGGCCAGTCGAAGGGGCTCGGCGCCGCCTTCGTACCCCCGCCCGTACAGTCCGTCGGCCGCCGGCGGCAGCGGCGCCACACCACCGCCCACCGAACGTTTCGCCAACTGCATCTCGGCCAGCAGCACCCCGACCGCCGCCGCCCCCAGCAGCCCCAGACTGCCGCCGCCGTACGCCGCGCCGGCGGCGATCCGCCGTGCCACCCTCGCTCTCGACATAGGGGCAGCCACCTCCTCGTTGCCGTACAAGAGTTAAGTGCCCCGTACTCGACTCCGACTACGCATACGCTGGCGGGACCATTACGGAGACCCCGGAGACTACGGTGCAATACCACGACTCGATGATCAGCCTCGTCGGCAACACCCCGCTGGTGAAGCTCAACAATGTGACCGAGGGCCTGCAGGCCACCGTCCTGGCCAAGGTCGAGTACTTCAACCCCGGCGGTTCGGTCAAGGACCGCATCGCCCTGCGCATGATCGAGGCTGCCGAGGAGAGCGGCGCCCTGAAGCCCGGCGGCACGATCGTCGAGCCCACGTCCGGCAACACGGGCGTCGGCCTCGCCATCGTGGCCCAGCAGAAGGGCTACAAGTGCATCTTCGTCTGCCCCGACAAGGTCTCGACCGACAAGATCAACGTGCTGCGGGCGTACGGCGCAGAGGTCGTCGTCTGCCCCACGGCCGTGGACCCGGAGCACCCGGACTCCTACTACAACGTCTCCGACCGCCTGGTGCGTGAGACGCCGGGCGCCTGGAAGCCGGACCAGTACTCCAACCCGAACAACCCCCGTTCGCACTACGAGACCACCGGTCCCGAACTCTGGGACCAGACGGACGGGAAGATCACCCACTTCGTCGCCGGCGTCGGCACCGGAGGCACCATCACCGGCACCGGCCGCTACCTGAAGGAGGTCAGCGGCGGCAAGGTCCGCATCGTCGGCGCGGACCCCGAGGGCTCCGTGTACTCCGGTGGCTCGGGCCGCCCCTACCTCGTCGAGGGCGTCGGCGAGGACTTCTGGCCCAGCGCCTACGACCGGACCGTCACCGACGAGATCGTCGCCGTGTCCGACAAGGACTCCTTCCAGATGACCCGCCGCCTCGCCAAGGAGGAGGGCCTCCTGGTCGGCGGCTCCTGCGGCATGGCCGTCGTCGCGGCGCTGCGCGTCGCCGAGGGGCTCGGCCCCGACGACGTCGTGGTCGTCCTCCTTCCCGACAGCGGCAAGGGCTACCTGTCGAAGATCTTCAACGACGAGTGGATGGCCGACTACGGCTTCCTGGAGGAGGCCGGCCCGTCCGCCAGCGTGGGCGACGTCCTCCGCCACAAGGAAGGCGCGATCCCCAAGCTCGTCCACATGCACCCCGAGGAGACGGTCGGCGAAGCCATCGACGTCCTGCGCGAGTACGGCGTCTCCCAGATGCCCATCGTCAAGCCCGGCGCCGGTCACCCCGACGTCATGGCCGCCGAGGTCGTCGGCTCGGTCGTCGAACGGGAGCTGCTGGACGCCCTGTTCACCAAGCGTGCCTCCCTCGACGACCCGCTCGACAGGCACATGAGCCCGCCGCTGCCCCAGGTCGGCTCGGGCGAGCCGGTCGCCGACCTCATGTCCGTCCTCGGCGCGGCCGACGCGGCGATCGTGCTGGTCGAGGGCAAGCCGACCGGTGTGGTGAGCCGTCAGGACCTGCTCGCCTTCCTCGCGAAGGACGGCAAGTAGCCACCGGGGAACGCGGATTCGCGCAATCGGTACGAGCACGACATGTGGTGGCAGCACCCGCTTAACACGTGTCGGGCACTGTGGTCCGTGTCGGCGTCACGGACCACCGGAGCGGCTCCCGGGCCTCCTGATACGCCGCGGACGCGGAGACCGGCCCTGACCCGGGCCCGTGTCCCTCGCGGGGACCGCCGTCGTCCCGCCCCCCGGCAACGGGGGTGCGGCGGTCCCCGCGCCACATCCCCGTCGGGTGGGCGTCCCGCGTCGGGCGGGTGTTCCCCCTCAGGCGGGCGTCCCGCGTCGGGGGGCGGCCCCGTCAGACGGTGGGACCCCACGCGGTGGCATCCACGTCTGTCGGTGGCATCCCCGTCAGGCGGGCCGAGTGGGTCAGGCGTCCAGGCCCCGGCCGTCCTCGCCGCGCCGCCGCCGGGACACGCCCCGCAGTGCGTGCGCCATGTTGACGCCGACTATGCCCGCCCAGGTGACTATCAGGCCTTCCAGACCGGCGTTCCCGACGCCGATCGCCGAGAGCGGGACCGCGAGGATCAGCGAGACGATGGCGAAGCCGAAGCGCTCGCCGAAGTTCTCCCCGACCGCCGGACCGCCGCCCGGGCGGGCACCACGGGCGACGATCATCTGCTGCTCGGCGAGCCGGCGGCGGACACGGCGGTCGACCGTGGCGTCCAGGCGCTGCTCCACCTTCTCCAGGAACGACTCGACGAGGGCCGACTCGTACTCCGCCCCCAGTTCGCGGCGGGCCTGGAGGGTGGCGTCGAGCTCCTTTTCGAGCTCCGTGTCGCGGGCTTCCATGCCCCCCACCGTACGGAGCCGAAGCCGCCGTGTCGGTGGGGCTAACCCCCCTCTTCGACCCCCCGGCCGCCCCCGCACCACCGAGCCGCTTGCCCGGCTGCATATCCTCATGCAGAGTCTTGAGTGACTGAATATTCGGGTCGGAAGAGGGGGACGGGATGAGCGACAGCCCTGCCGCACGGCTGCAGGCGCTCTTCGAGGGGCACCGACTGACGCCCACGCAGCGCCGGATCGCCCACTCCATGGTGCGGCGCGCCGGCGACGTACCGTTCCTGTCGAGCGTGGAGCTGGCCGAACTGGCCGGTGTCAGCCAGCCGTCCGTCACCCGCTTCGCCGTGGCACTCGGGTTCGACGGCTACCCGGCGCTGCGCAAGCACCTGCGTGAGGTGGCACCCGCCGAGCCGGCCGGCGGCGCGGCGGACGACTCCACCTACAACGAGTACCAGCAGGCCGTGCTGGGCGAGATCGAGAACCTGCGGCACCTCGCCGAACTGCTCGCCGACCCCGAGCCGGTGGAGCGCGCCGGGCGGCTCCTGGCCTCCTCCCGGCCGCTGCCCGTGCTGGGGCTGCGCGCCGCCTCCTCCCAGGCGCGGGGCTTCGCGTACTTCGCCGCGAAGGTCCACCCGGACGTACGGCTGCTCGACGAGGGCGGCACGATGCTCACCGACCGGGTCGACGCGGCCGTGCGCGCGGGCGCCACCGTGCTGCTGTGCTTCGCGCTGCCCCGGCACCCGCGGGAGGTCGTGGACGCCCTCGCGTACGCGCGCGACGCCGGGCTGACCGTCGTGACGGTCGCCGACTCCGCGTTCGCCCCGGTGGCCAAGCACAGCGACCTGCTGCTCCCGGCGGCGGTCGGCACCGGCCTCGCCTTCGACACGGCGTGCGCGCCGATGCTGCTGGGGCGGGTGCTGCTGGAGGCCATGTGCGACGGGCTGCCCGACGCGCAGGCGCGGCTGGAGGAGTTCGACGCGGCGGCCGCCGCGCGGGGCCTGTTCGTGGAGTGACTTCCGGCCTTCCTGGACTCTCAGGAGACTTTAAGGAAAGGGCGTTACCCTCCCGCCGCACCGAGACTGCCGTGAGACAGGGAGGCTGAAGTGGCGCGTGGAGGGCAGGCGCTGGCGAGAGTGGCCGTGGCCGTACGCGCGGGGGCGGCGCCCATGTGGTGGGCGGGACTGCTGGCCGCCGGGACCGGGGCGCTGCTGCCCGGGCTCACGGGGCGGCGCATCGGGCTGACGGCCGGGGCGGCGCTGTTCCTGGTGACCGCCGCCGTCGTGGCCCTGGCGCGGCGAGGGCGCTACACGCGGCTGGCCGCCGAGGCGACGAGGGCGGCGCGGGCGGACTTCCTCCAGGACCGGGCCGTGACGCTGCGCGTCCGGCGGCGCGCCCACCGCTGGTGGCTGCTGGGCGCCTTCCTCGCCGCCGTCGGGTCGTCGTTCGCGCTGCCCGGAGCGGGCGGGCTGTGGCTGGCGGGCGCGGGCGCCGGGCTGTGGCTGAAGGCGCTGTGGCTCGGCCACCGGGAACGTACCCAGGAGACCCTGTGGTGGGTGCGTACCGACTGGCTCGCCAAGGGCCCGGCCGGTAAGCCCGTCAAGGCGTACCGGTCGACGGGGATCGCGGCGGGCGACGCCGCGCCGGGCGGGGCACGGCGTCGCTGACTGGTCGTCAGATATCCAGCTCGGCCTCGATCTTGCGGAGCTGGTGACGCGCCATCGCCAGGTTCGCCCGCTCCTTGTCCAGCGCCAGGTAGAGGAACAGGCCGTTCGCGCCCCGCCCCTTGAGGAGCCGGATCAGGTGGTACTGCGTGCCCAGCGTGATCAGGATGTCCTCGATCTCCTCGTTCAGGCCGAGCATCTCCATGGTGCGCACCTTGGCGCGTACGACGTCGGTGTTGCCCGCGGCGGCGACCGTCAGGTCGAGCTCCTTGCCGCCGCCTATCGTGCCGAGGGCCATGCCACTGGTGTAGTCGACGAGCGCGGCGCCCAGGGCACCGTCGATGACGGTGGTGGCTTCCTTGAGGGCGGTTTCGGTGTTGGCCATGAGTGTCACGCTTCCTTCGGTTTGTGGGACGGGAGGGGCGGGATGGCTTGTCGGGGGGTGGAGGCGGTGGCGGGTTCACATACGGGCGTACGCCGGTGCAGGGCGTCGTCGACCAGTTCGCCGATGCGGGCGCTGGACCGCCGGGCCTCCAGGTGGAGCCGGCCCACATTGATGCGGGGCTCGGCGAGGAGCGTCAGGACGGCGGAAGTGCCGGCCGCGTACGTCGCGACGTAGCCGTGCTCGCCGCGGACCAGCAACTCGCGGAAACCGCCCTGCCCCGTGGCCTCGGTGAGCCGTAGCGCCACGCCGAGCGCGGCCGCGGTGAGTGCGGCGACACCCTCCGCGGCGTCCGCGTCCGCCGTGTCCCGGGCCAGGACCAGGCCATCGGCGCTGGCCGCGAGAGCCCCGGTCACCTGGGGGACGCGGGCCCGCAGGCGTCTGAGCTCACCGAGTACCTCGGCTTCGGCCGCCGTCATCAACTGTCTCCTCTCGCTCCTCTCGGCGCGTTGTCGCAAGGCGCGCCTCATGAGCGTGTGCGGGGCGTACGGGTGGTCACAGATGGGCCTCCAGGGCGTCACGGAGCCGGCGGAGCAGGGCGATGTCCGGGTCGGCCGGGAAGTCCGCGGCCCAGGGCCGGACCGGTTCGTGCGGGGTGGGGCCGTGCGGGGTCGGCTCCGGCGGGGTCGTCACGAGCCCGGCGGCGGCCAGCCGCCGGATCTCCAGCACGGTGTGGAACGCGGGCCGGCCCAGCGTCCAGGCGAGCTGCGCGGGGGTACGGAGGCCGTCGGCGTGCGCCAGCAGGGCCCGTTGGCGGGCGGTGACCGTCTGGCCGGGGGCGGCGGGGCGCGGGACGACGGGCGCGGCGTCGACGGCGGGGTAGGGCCACACGCTGTCGAGCAACTCCCGGCGGCGCAGCGTCTCCCGTTCCACATCGGCCGCCGACACGGGGCGTACGGCGCGTACGGCGTGCGTCCCGTGAACAGTGCCGTACTGGAAGCGGGCCGGGCCCCGGCCGGGTGCCAGCGCGAAGAACGCCGCGTCGAACAGGGCGCCCAGGTGGCAGATCTCCAGCTCGCCCGGCGCGACCCGCCCGCGCCGCGGCCGCCGCCCGCCCGCGCTCAGCAGCACGTCCGGCCCGGGCGCGACCGGGCTTTCCGCGTGTACGACCCGCCCGTCGACCAGGTACAGCGTCCCGTGGTCCCGTACCAGCGCCCCGGTCGCGCGCTCGCGGGCCAGCCGCAGCAGCATCGGCGACACGACGGCTCTGGTGGCGGCGGCTCCGGCGGAACGCGTGCTCGTGCCGGTACCCGGGCTCGTACGCGCACTCATGCCAGCACCAGCCGCTCGGCCAACTCCCGCAGGCGGAGGCGGGCGAGGGCCAGGTTGCCGGTGGAGCGGTCCAGCCACAGGTGGAGGAAGACGCTGCTGTCGAAGGTCGTCTCGACGAACCGCAGGACGTGGTAGCAGGTACGGGTGGTCACGATGACGTCCTCGACCGGCGGAGCCTTCGGATCCACGCCGCCGCCCGGCAGCGCCGGCAGCAGGGCCGGCAGGGCCGGAGTGGCGGGGCCTGCCGGGAGGGCGGTCCGCTCCGGGCTCGCGCCCCTGCCCGGCGGGGCGGCGTGGCCGCCTGGTGCCGGTCGGGCGTGCGGGCCGGCGGGTGGGCCACCCTGTCGGCCGTGCGCGTCCAGGGCCGCAGGGGCCGGGACCGCGGGGGCCGGGGCCGCAGACGCCGGAGCCGCGGTCAACGGGCGTGGTACCGGTACCGCGCCCGCCGGTACCGGTCCCGGTACCGCGCCCGCCGGTAACGCGGTCGGGGCGAACGACTCGTACTCCGCGGCCGCCCGCGCCAGTTCCGCCGTCTCCGCCGCCGTCGTCTCGTGGTCGCCCACCGGGGACTCGCCCGCCGTACCGAGGGCGAGGCCACTGGTCCAGTCGACGAGTGCCGCCCCCCGCGCGCCCGGCAGGCTCATCGCTTCGTGCAGGCACTCGTCGATTCCCGGCACGCGGGCTCCCCTCCCAGTTCCCCGTTGCGCATCCGCATCGCTGTGACGGCGACGTTACGCAACGTTCGCTCGGCTGGTGGGAGTTCTGGCATTTTCCAGAGGAACGTGCCCGGGAAGGGATAGGGTCGCCGGTTACGACTCTCCGCGTACCCGCATGACCACCCGGTTGAGCGCCCACAGGCCCACGCCGATCGCCACCAGCACCCCCGCCCGGATGTACACGTCCGCGTCCCGGTCGGCGAGGGGGCTGGCCAGGATCAGGGCGGTGATCGCGCCGAGGACCGGCAGCGCCGTCGGCGTACGGAAGTGCTGGTGCTCGACCCGGTCGCGGCGCAGGACCAGTACCGCGATGTTGACCACCGCGAAGACGCACAGCAGCAGGAACGCCGTCGTGTCGCCCAGGCCCTCGATCTCACCCGTCGACACGAGTCCGATCGCCAGGAGCGAGACGAAGACGATGCCGACGACGGGGGTGCGGCGCACGGCGAGGACGCGGCCCATGGCGCGGGGCAGGATCCGTTCGTTGGCCATGCCGTAGCAGAGGCGCGAGGCCATCATGATGTTGATGAGCGCCGAGTTGGTGACGGCGAACAGCGCGATGAGCGCGAAGGCCTTGGGCGGGAAGTCGAGTCCGCCGGCCTTGACGACCTCCAGGAGCGGCCCGCTGGACTTCTCCAGGGTGCGGTGGTCGACCAGGAGCGACGAGACCAGCGCCACCAGGACGTAGATGGTGCCGGTGACCGCGACGCCCAGGAAGATCGCCCGGGGGAAGGTGCGGACGGGGTCCCGTGTCTCCTCGGCCATGTTGACCGAGTCCTCGAAGCCGACGAACGCGAAGAAGCCGAGTGCCGTGGCCCCCAGCACGCTGGTGATCAGCGCGTAGCCGGTGCCGGACGCCTGGAACTCGCCCAGCCGCGACGGCTCCCCGCCGCCCGTCAGCACCGCCCAGGCGCCGACGGCGAGGATGATCGCCAGGCCGGTCAGCTCGACGATCGTGAGGACGACGTTCGTCTTCACGGACTCCGACACACCCCGGAGGTTGAGCGCGGCGAGGGCGAGGATGAAGAGGATCGCGATCAGGGTCGGCGGAACCGCGCCTTCCGTGAACTCCGAGAGGTAGTCCCCGCTGAACGCGCGGGCGGCCGCGCTCGCGGACGACAGGCCCGAGCACATGACCATGAAGGCGACGATGAAGGTCAGGAAGGGGACCTTGAACGCCTTCTGGGTGTAGAGGGCCGCCCCGGCCGCCTTGGGGTACTTGCCGACGAGTTCGACGTACGACGCCGCCGTCAGGACCGCGACGACGAAGCCGATCACGAACGGCAGCCAGAGCGCGCCGCCCACCTTGCCCGCCACCTTGCCGGTGGTGGCGTAGATACCGGTGCCCAGGATGTCGCCGATGACGAAGAGAATGAGCAGTTTCGGCCCGATGACCCGTTTGAGGGCCGACTCCTCGTGAGCTCCCGCGGGCTGTTCGGTGGTCGTCATGGGAGGGTTCTGCCCGGGCGGCCCGCAGAGATGCCCCTTCAGTCCATGAGGAGCGCGTCCGGGCGTTCCCCACCTGCCTCGGCGACGATCTCGGCCACGGTCTGCGGCGGGCGTACGGTGGCGAAGGAGACCGACCCGTCCTCGTGGGCGACGAAGCCGTACACGCCGGGGCGGACGAGGGAGTTGTACGCGTAGTGGTGCGCGAAGTAGTACGCCCCGGTGTCCAGCGCGGCCACGATGTCGCCCGGTTCGAGGAGCGGCAGCGGGCGGTTCACGGCCAGCAGGTCGCCCGCGAAGCAGGCCGGTCCCGCGACGTCCTGGTCCACCAGGGGGCCGCCCGCCTTGGGCAGCCCCTTGGCGTCGTACGCCACGATCCGCAGCGGCCAGGAAGCCGGGTCGTAGACGGTGCGGGTGGCGACCTGGACGCCCGCGTGGGTGACGGCGATGGGCCGGGATCCGGCCGTCTTGGTGTACTCGACGCGGGCCAGGACGGTGCCGTGCTTGGCCAGCAGTGACCTGCCGAACTCGGTGACCAGGCCGTAGCGTCCGTCGAACAGCCCCGGCACCTCGGCGGCGAGGAGCCGGGCGTACTCCGCGTACGTCGGTGTCTCGTCGTCGGAGGCGAAGTTCACCGGCAGCCCGCCGCCGATGTCGATGGTGTCGACCTGGTGGCGCCCGGCGGCCGCGTTGATCTCCTCGGCGAGCTCGTACACCTCCCTGATGCCGGTGACGAGGAGGGACAGCGGCAGACCCTGCGAGCCGGAGTGGGTGTGCAGCCGGGTCAGCCAGGGGCGGTCGAGGTACGCCCGTAGGACGCGGGCGCGGGCTCCCTCGTCGCGGAGCGCGATGCCGAACTTGGAGGTGGCGGTGGCGGTGGACAGGGCGTCGATCGTGCCACCGCCGATCTGCGGGTTGACGCGCAGCCCGAGCGGGGAGCGGGTGGGTGACTGCTGGAGGAGGGCGTCGAGGCGGGCCAGCTCCTGCGGGTTGTCGGCGTTGACGGCGATCCCGAGGGCGAGGGCCTCGCTCAGCTCGGCGGGCGTCTTGGCGGGGGAGTCGAGCACGGTCCCGGCAGGGTCGATTCCGGCCGCGCGGGCCAGGGCCAGTTCGCCGGGGCTCGCGACCTCGGCGCCCAGGCCCGCTTCGTGCAGCAGGCGCAGGACGGGGACGAGCGGGGACGCCTTGACGGCGAAGGCGTGCAGGACGGGCGCGTCGGTGACGTCCGCGAACGCGGCGCGGAGGGCGGCGGCGGAGGCGCGGACACCGGTGACGTCGAGGAGGGCGGCGACGGGTTCGGTCCCGGTGAGGAGGGCTTGGTCGACTGCTGCTCGTACGGCCTGGTCGCGACGGTCTGAAGCCATGCTCTCCAGCCAATCATCCGGTGTCGGGTGCCGCAGCCGTTGACTACATCTATTCATCCGGTCAATATGTGAATAACTGATTCTGCAATCCGCGGTCGGCGACCGCGACCGCGACCGTGATCGTGACCGTGTGCGCATGTGCGTGCGTGCGCGTGCGCGTCCGCGGCCGCGTGCGCGCCGCAACCGCAACCGCATCGGCATCCGCATCCAAGGAGGCATCCCCATGTCAGGACCCCGCCCCGTACGGGCCCCGCGCGGCACGGAACTGAGCGCCCTGGGATGGCAGCAGGAAGCCGCGCTGCGGATGCTGCAGAACAACCTCGACCCCGAGGTCGCCGAGCACCCCGACAAGCTCGTCGTCTACGGCGGCACCGGCAAGGCCGCCCGCGACTGGCGCTCCTTCGACGCCATGGTCCGTACGCTGCGGACCCTCAAGCAGGACGAGACGATGCTCGTCCAGTCCGGCCGCCCCGTCGGCGTCATGCAGACCCACGAATGGGCGCCGCGCGTCCTGATCGCCAACTCCAACCTGGTCGGCGACTGGGCGAACTGGGAGGAGTTCCGGCGCCTGGAGCAGCTCGGCCTGACCATGTACGGCCAGATGACGGCCGGGTCGTGGATCTACATCGGTACGCAGGGCATCCTCCAGGGCACGTACGAGACGTTCGCCGCCGTCGCCGCGAAGAAGTTCAACGGCACCCTGGCCGGGACGATCACCCTCACCGCCGGCCTCGGCGGCATGGGCGGCGCCCAGCCGCTCGCCGTGACCATGAACGACGGCGTCGCCATCTGCATCGACTGCGACCCGCGCGCCATCGAGCGCCGCATCGAGCACCGGTACCTGGATGTCAAGGCCGACTCCCTGGAGCACGCCCTCCAGCTCGCCGTCGAGGCCCGTGACGCCCGCCGCCCGCTCTCCATCGGCCTCCTCGGCAACGCCGCCGAGCTGCTGCCGCGCATGCTGGCCGAGGGCGCGCCCATCGACATCGTCACCGACCAGACCTCCGCCCACGACCCGCTCTCCTACCTGCCGCTCGGCGTCGACTTCGACGACATGGCCTCCTACGCGGCCGAGAAGCCCGCCGACTTCACGCAGCGCGCCCGGGAGTCGATGGCCCGGCACGTCGAGGCCATGGTCGGCTTCATGGACGCGGGCGCCGAGGTCTTCGACTACGGCAACTCCATCCGCGGCGAGGCCCAGCTCGCCGGCTACGACCGGGCGTTCGCCTTCCCCGGCTTTGTACCCGCCTACATCCGCCCCCTGTTCTGCGAGGGCAAGGGCCCCTTCCGCTGGGCCGCCCTGTCCGGCGACGCCGCCGACATCCACAAGACCGACAAGGCGATCCTCGACCTCTTCCCCGAGAACGAGTCGCTGGCCCGCTGGATCAAGATGGCGGGGGAGAGGGTCCACTTCCAGGGCCTGCCGGCCCGCATCTGCTGGCTGGGCTACGGAGAGCGCGACCGGGCGGGCGAGCGCTTCAACGACATGGTCGCCTCCGGCGAGCTGTCCGCCCCCCTCGCCATCGGCCGCGACCACCTCGACTGCGGCTCCGTGGCCTCCCCGTACCGCGAGACCGAGGCCATGCTGGACGGCTCCGACGCCATCGCCGACTGGCCGCTCCTCAACGCCATGGTCAACGTCGCCTCCGGCGCCTCCTGGGTGTCCATCCACCACGGCGGCGGGGTCGGCATGGGCCGCTCCATCCACGCCGGTCAGGTCACGGTCGCGGACGGCACCCCGCTCGCGGGCGAGAAGATCCGCCGCGTCCTCACCAACGACCCCGGCATGGGCGTCATCCGCCACGTCGACGCCGGTTACGACCGCGCGGACGAGGTCGCCGGCGAGCGCGGCGTCCGCGTCCCGATGCGGGAGGGTGACCAGTCGTGACCGAGTCCGTGGTCAGCCGGACCGCCGGGGCGGGTGGGCAGCCGCCCTCCTTCCACACCATGTGGGCCGACCTCGCACCCATCGGCCGCCACCAGGGAAGCGGGGGCTACCGCCGCTACGCCTGGACCGGCGCCGACGCCGACTGCCGCACCTGGTTCCAGGAGCAGGCCGAGGCGCGCGGGCTCACCTACGAGACCGACCGCAACGGCAACCAGTGGGCCTGGCTCGGCGACCCCCTCGGCTCGGACGCCGTCGTCACCGGCTCGCACCTGGACTCCGTCCCCGACGGTGGCGCCTTCGACGGCCCGCTGGGCGTCGTCTCCTCCTTCGCCGCACTCGACGAACTCCGCCGCAGGGGGGTGGAGTTCCGCCGGCCGCTGGCCATCACCAACTTCGGTGACGAGGAGGGCGCCCGCTTCGGGCTCGCCTGCGTCGGCTCCCGCCTCACGGCCGGGCAGCTGACGAAGGAGGCGGCGTACGAGCTGCGCGACGGCGACGGCGTCACCCTCCCCCAGGCCATGGAGGCCGCCGGGTACGACCCGGAGGCCATCGGCCCGGACCCGGAGCGCCTGGCCCGCATCGGCGCGTTCGTCGAGCTGCACGTCGAGCAGGGCCGCGCCCTCGCCGCAATGGACAGCGGCTCCGCCGCGGGCACCGGCTCCGCGGTCGGTATCGCCTCCGCGATCTGGCCGCACGGCCGCTGGCGGTACGACTTCCACGGCGAGGCCAACCACGCCGGCACCACCCGGCTCGCCGACCGCCGCGACCCGATGCTGACGTACGCCGAAACGGTCCTGGCCGCCCGACGCGAGGCCGAACTGAAGGGCGCCGTCGCCACCTTCGGCAAGATCGCGGTCGAGCCGAACGGCGTCAACGCCATCCCGTCCCTCGTGCGCGGCTGGCTGGACTCCCGCGCGGCCGACCAGGCGACGCTGGACGCGGTCGTGTCGGGTATCGAGGCGGCCGCCCACGAGGCGGCCACCCGCCAGGGCATCGACCTCACCGTCGTACGCGAATCCTTCACCCCCGTCGTCGAGTTCGAGCACGCCCTGCGGGACGAACTCGCCAAGATCCTCGGCGGCCAGGTCCCGGTCCTCGGTACCGGCGCCGGGCACGACGCGGGCATCCTGTCGGCGTCCGTCCCCACGGCCATGCTGTTCGTCCGCAACCCCACCGGCGTCTCCCACTCCCCGGCCGAATACGCGGCCGAGGACGACTGCGTGGCCGGCGTCCTCGCACTCGCCGACGTACTGGAGGGCCTGGCGTGCAGCTGACCTACTGGTGTGAACACGCCTGGCTCGGCACCCACGTCGAGCCGGGTGTCGCCCTCGACATCACGGACGGCCGCATCACCTCCGTACGCACCGGCGCCGGCACTCCGCCGCCGGGCGCCGTGCCCCTGCGTGGCCTGACGATCCCCGGCCTGGCCAACGCCCACAGCCACGCCTTCCACCGGGCACTGCGCGGCACCGTCCAGGTGGGCTCCGGCACCTTCTGGACCTGGCGCGAGGTCATGTACCAAGTCGCCTCCCGTCTCACCCCCGACTCCTACTTCGCGCTCGCCCGCGCCGTGTACGCCGAGATGGCGCTGGCCGGCATCACGGCCGTCGGCGAGTTCCACTACCTCCACCACGCGCCCGGAGGCACCCCGTACGCCGACCCCAACGCCATGGGCGAGGCGCTCATCGCGGCGGCCGGTGAGGCGGGCATCCGTATCACACTGCTCGACACGGCCTACCTGTCCTCCGGCTTCGGCGCCGCTCCCGACAAGCACCAGCAGCGGTTCTCCGACGGCACGGCGGAGGCCTGGGCCGAGCGGGCCGCCGGGCTGAAGGACCGTGACGGGGTCCGTATCGGCGCGGCCATCCACTCCGTACGCGCCGTCCCCGCCGCCCAGCTGTCCACGGTCGCCCGATGGGCCGCCGATCGGCAGGCGCCCCTGCACGTCCACCTCTCCGAGCAGACGGCGGAGAACGACGCCTGCCTGGCCGCCCACGGGTGCACCCCGACCCGGCTGCTCGCCGACCACGGCGTGCTCGGCCCCCGCACCACCGGCGTCCACAACACCCACCTCACCGACGAGGACATCGCCCTGCTCGGCGGCACCGGCACCGGCACCTGCATGTGCCCGACCACCGAGCGGGACCTCGCGGACGGCATCGGCCCGGCCGTCGCCCTCCAGCGGGCCGGCTCCCCCCTGTCGCTGGGCAGCGACAGTCACGCGGTGATCGACCTGCTGGAAGAGGCGCGGGCGATGGAACTCGACGAGCGCCTCCGCTCCCGCACCCGTGGCCACTGGACGGCCGCCGCGCTGCTGCACGCCGCCACCGCCGAGGGGCACGCCGCCCTCGGATGGCCGGACGCCGGCCGCCTCGAAACCGGGGCGCTCGCCGACTTCACGACGATCGCCCTCGACACGGTCAGGACAGCGGGACCGGTGCCGCGTCTGGCAGCTGAGACAGCGGTATTCGCCGCGTCGGCAGCGGATGTGCGCCATACGGTCGTGGGCGGCCGCCATGTCGTGCGGGACGGGGCGCACGCCCTGATCCCCGACGTGCCCCGAGCCCTGACGGACTCGATCGCCGCGCTGCACCAGTGAAACCGCTGAAGGAGACACCCCTCACCATGAACAACATGAGCAGCGGCCCCGAGACGACGAACAACCCCCCGGCGACAGCCGCCCCCGCGACGGCGAACAACACCGTCGCGGCGACGGCCACCGTCATCACCAACATCGCCAGCCTGGTCACCAACGACCCCTCCCTCGGTGACGGATCCCCCCTCGGCCTGATCCAGGACGCGGCCGTCGTCATCGACGGCGACCGCGTGGTCTGGATCGGTGAATCAAGCAAAGCACCCGCCACTGACAATCGGGTCGACGCGGGCGGCCGGGCCGTCATCCCGGGCTTCGTCGACTCCCACTCCCACCTGGTCTTCGCGGGCGACCGCACCGCCGAGTTCAACGCCCGCATGTCCGGGCAGCCGTACGCCGCCGGCGGCATCCGCACCACCGTCGCCGCGACCCGCGCCGCCACCGACGAGGCCCTCGAAGCCAACCTCACCCACTACCTGCGCGAGGCCCTCCGCCAGGGCACGACCACCTTCGAGACCAAGTCCGGCTACGGCCTCACCGTCGAGGACGAGGCCCGCGCACTGCGCATCGCCGCCCGCCACACCGACGAGGTCACCTACCTCGGCGCGCACATCGTCTCGCCCGACTACGCCGACGACCCGGCCTCCTACGTCTCCCTGGTCACCGGCGAGATGCTGGACGCCTGCGCCCCGCACGCCCGCTGGATCGACGTCTTCTGCGAGAAGGGAGCCTTCGACGGTGACCAGGCGCGCGCGATCCTCACGGCCGGCAAGGCGCGCGGCCTGCACCCGCGCATCCACGCCAACCAGCTGTCGTACGGGCCCGGCGTCCAGCTCGCGGTCGAACTCGACGCGGCGTCCGCCGACCACTGCACGCACCTCACCCAGGCCGATGTGGACGCCCTCGCCAGTGGCCGTACCGTCGCCACCCTCCTCCCCGGCGCCGAGTTCTCCACCCGCGCCGAGTGGCCGGACGCCCGCCGCCTCCTCGACGCGGGCGTGACGGTCGCCCTGTCGACGGACTGCAACCCGGGCTCGTCGTTCACGTCCTCCATGCCGTTCTGCATCGCGCTCGCGGTACGGGACATGGGCATGACCCCGAACGAAGCCCTCTGGTCCGCCACGGCCGGCGGCGCGGCCGCTCTCCGCCGCACCGACATCGGCCGCCTCACCCCCGGCGCCCGCGCCGACCTCGCCCTCCTCGACGCCCCCTCCCACGTCCACCTCGCCTACCGCCCGGGCGTACCCCTGGTGTCGGCGGTCTGGCGGCGGGGTGAGCGCGTCGTCTGACGGCCGGTCATACCTCGCCGTCCTCCCGGTGTCGTGCCAACCGGTGGCGAACAGGCCGAGCGCGCTGGGCGGCTCCGGGAGGAGCGGCGCACACTCGGTGCGGGCGTAGACGTTGAAGCCGGGCCCCGAACCGGCGTGCACCTCGGACACGAGGACCGGGGCGGTCGTGAAGCGGTCACACCGTACGCACATCCGCCCCGGCACACGGGCGGCCGTCATGCCGCCGACCCCGCGCAAGAGCCGGCGTACCGAGGTGGCCCAGCAGAGCGCCGGGCTTGAACCGCACACCGGTCAACGCCCCCAGGGGACGCCCGCCGCATCTACTTGCGCATCAGGAGGCGCCGCGACATGACATGCCGGAATGTGTAGTCCCAGTCACCCATCCATTCCACCGCCCGAAGGCGTCGCAGCATCACGGACGATCGGCCGGTCGCACCTCACCGAACCTGAGCCGTCCGCCGAATGGTTGTCGGTCACGGTGCGCTCCGTTCAGCGTCCGTGCGGCGCCAGGAGCTGAGGGGAACCGCGCACTCGTCCCACGTATCCGCCTCGATGACCGAGTAGCCGGTGTCGTCGAACAACTGCCGCGACTTGAGCGCCCCGTTGAGATGCCAGTCCTTCCACTCGCCCACCGCGCGGCCATCCCGGGCGACCCCCTCGGATCGCAGGGTGCCGTCCTGGTACCACTCGCGGGACAGCCCGTTCAGACGTCCATCGGTGTACTCGTCCAGGCTGATCAGCTGTCCGGCCTGGTATTCGGCCACTTCGCCGGTGAAGGGTTGGCCCCGGTAGAACAAGCAGCTGCTGGCGTCCATGTCGACGTCCGGATCGTCGATGTCGATTCTCATCCCAGAAAGTCCGCAGCGACTGCTAGAGCGACCCGCTACTGACACTGGTCGTGCTCCAGGAGGCAGGGGACTCTGCCGATCTCGCCCCGCACCAGGGCCCTCAGCACGCTCTGTCCAACTGGTCCAGCGCCACCGGGTCCAGACTTGCCAGCGGCTCCTCGTCTACATGTGACTGCCACCTACCAATGGGCACCCTGTACATTGCGAGGTCCACCACGCCGTTTTCAACGTTGAACGCGCCGCCACGCTCGAAAAGCAAAAGCAGAGGCTCGAAGGGATTCGCATGGCGCCGCGCGCTTTCGACGCCGGCATCCTCTAGCGCTGCCCAGTGGAGAGCGAATTGGCATAGCTTCCGCGCCCGAAGCCCGGGCACGTGATCCGCGGAATATTCATCCAGTTCGGCGACAAGGTCCGACGGCGCCCTTACGGATGGATCGACGGATGCTGCGATGTCGAAGAAGGGCCACTCGTCTGTCGCATCCAGTGCCTGCGCCCAGAGCGCCGAGCGGCGCAGGAACTCACGCAGTAGCGCGGCGCGAGACCCTGCCCGATCGTCGGCAGTGTCCCAGTCTGTCCAGTCCACAGCCTTCAATCTTGTCACGACGGCAGACGTTGATACTGCGTTCACAGCCCGAGTCCCCTCCTTGCTGCTCTGACCACTTCATCGAGATTCGACAGATCGTCTGCGATCTTAACCTTGGGTGGTTCCAGGCCCCATGCAGGCCAGAACTTGAGGGTGCCATCGACCGTGACCGGGGCTCCACGGAAGGATATGGGCGCAATATCGTGTGCTCCGAGAAGGTCACGCGGAATGGTCGAAGGCCCGCCCGACCAGGCATCCGGATGGTCCGACCGGTAAGGGAGACCGGCTTCGAGCAGGTGGTGCTCGACGTATTCATGGATGACAAGCCCGCGGAAGATGCCCTCATCGATGGAACCGGCCTTAATGGTGCCCCTTTCTGCACGCGTCCAGAGGTCCGCGATCTCGTCGTAGGCAGTGAAGTAGACATCACGCTGGACTTGCCCGGGTCCAGTTTGAACATCGTGCCGCTGGAGGAAAAGGTTCTCCTTCGCCCGGGTCACCACTTCTGGTGAAATGCCCATGTTCTCGGAAATCTTGGCAACGTCTTCCGTGCTCTCCCGGATCCGTGCGTATACTTTCGCCGCCTTGGGGTCGGGTGCCTCAGCGTAATTGACCGGCTCACCGTTGTGCGTGCCCCAGTTCTCATTGCCGAGCTCACCGTGATCGTCAGGTCCCCGCAGTGCTGCCGGGTCGTCACCACCAGGGCCGTTGCCCGCACCGGGGCCACTTCGCTCAAGGCCGACCGGGCCTTCACCGCCGCCACTCGCGGAGGGCTCTTCGGGCCCGTGGCCGTGAGCGCCCGCAGCACCGCCCGTCGGCTCGTAACTGTCGGAGGGGTCACGGCCGGGGGCGTTTGCGCTGCCATCCGGGAGGTTGTTCGCTGCTTGGCTGGTGGGCAGGTTGACGCCCGCGTTGCCACCCGGGGCGCGGTCCGCCGAACCCGGGCCGGAGGCCCGGAGGTCGTCGCCGAGGCGGCCCGTGTCGCCCAGGCCGGTGTCCAGGCTGTCGCCCACCCGCAGGACGTCGTCCGAGGCCGTGGCGCCCGCGCCGACCAGGGCCGGCTGTTTGGCCGGGGTGTCGACGCGGGAGGTGTCCGCAGGAGAGGTGGCCGCTCCCGGGGTGGCGGAAGGGTTCTCCTTCTTGGCCATCTCGGCGTGCTGGAGGAGGTTGCCGTCGGCGTCGTACAGGTTGCCCTTGGGGTCGACGTAGACCGTGTTGCCGTTCGGGGCGGTGAGTCTGGCCGTGCCTTCGGGGAGCGCGATGGTGCCGTCGGTGACCTTGAGGGTGCCCTCGGGCACCGGTACCGAGCCGGGCGGGGCCGGGGTGCCGGCGGGGAGGCGGACCATGCCGTCGCCGAAGTCGATGGATCCCGGGGGGATCGCGGTGCCGTCCGGGAGGCGGACCGTGCCCGGGGGGACCTCCACGACACCCGGGGGGACCTCCGCCCCGTCAGGGAGGCGCAACGTTCCGTCGGGAAGGAGGGAGGCCCCGGAGGGGAGCTCGACCGTGCCGGGCGGGAGGTTGACGTCGACGTGGCCCATACCGCGCAGGCCGGTCATGACGTCACCGATCTTGGACAGGCTCGCGGTGCCACCCTTGAAGAGGTACGTCGTCGGGTCGAACGCCCGGCCGGCCTTGCCCACGAAGGACAGGGCCTTGGCCGCGGCACCCGCCTTGCCCGCGCCCGACACCGCGCCACCGACGCCGCCGGTGAAGATGGTGGTGAGCACGTTGAAGGTCACGGTGCCGCCCGCCCGGGCGGGGTTCTCCTCCCACTGGTCCCAGGCGACGAACGCCTTGCCCGCCTCCTTCATCGCGGTACGCGACTCCCGCAGCCACGCCGGGAGCTGGTCGTCACGCGCCGAGCCGTACCACCCGCCCACGACCGGAACCGAGCTGATGGCCACTCCTGTGGCGACCATCCCCAGGCCCTTCCACGCCTGCCCGGCCTCGTCCCAGCCGTGGACGCCGACGAGGGTGCCCAAGCTCGTGACCGTGCCCCACACGCCGTCGACGAAGAAGCCCTCGAAGAAGTCACCGGCGTGCTCCCAGACCTGCCACCCCGGCGTCGACTCGGCGACCGCGTCACCCCATGGCAGGCTTTCGACCTGCTTGAGCGTCTCGGCGTCGTAGCCGTACATGCCCGGCTGGTGGGACCCGTCGTCAACCTTGAGCGGCGTGCCGTTGACAAGGGCGACGATCTTGTCATGGCAGGCCCTTTCGGCGGCCTGGAACTGGGTCCAGACCTCGGCGATCTCGTTCCGGCGGTCGAGGTTCTCGTCCGTCAGGTCGCCGTCCTCGCGCCACTTCTCGTCGTCGGCGATCTTGTCGCGGAAGTCGGCCGCGGCCTGCCGCAGATCGTCCAGTCTCTTCACCAGCGGACGGATGTCGTCGGCGTACGTCCCCAGCGCACCCGCGATCACACAGAGGTCCGAGCCGACCTCAAGTGCCTTGTCCTGAACCGGCTGCGTGGTGGCGAACAACTGCTCCGCCTCGGGGGCCTTGTAGAAGGCCCGCAGTCCACCGAAGGACGTATGGACGTCCCCTGCGGCGGTGGAGATCTTCACCCCGGCGCCGGACAGGGCCGTCACCTTCTGCTCCAGTACGGCCTCATTGCCGGTGAAGACCGGGACTTCCGCCGGATCGACCGGTGCGTCGTTGCTCAACTCTTCGTCCCCCCGGGCTCCTTCGGCAGGTGACGACACACACCTGTCGAATGGATCATGTGTACGACATGACTATCAACCCGCGCGTCGCGGGTGCAATCAGCAATCACGCCACTCTCGAACTAACCTGGAGGCATGACCGCGAGCGCGGTGACGCTGTTCCTCTGCGGCGACGTGATGCTCGGCCGCGGGGTGGACCAGATCCTGCCCCGGCCCGGGAACCCCGCCCTCCAGGAGGCGTACATCCGCGATGCCCGTGCGTATGTCGAGCTGGCCGAGGCGTTGAACGGGCCGATACCGCGGCCCGTCGAGCCCGCCTGGCCCTGGGGGGACGCCCTGCCGGTGCTCGACGAGGCGGCGCCGGACGTGCGGGTGGTGAACCTGGAGACGAGCGTCACGGGCGACGGGGTGTTCGCGGCCGGGAAGGAAGTGCACTACCGGATGCACCCCGAGAACCTGCCCTGCCTGGCCGCCGCCCGGCCCGATGTCTGCGTGCTGGCCAACAACCACGTGCTGGACTTCGGCCGCCGGGGGCTGGAGGAGACGCTCGACGCCCTCGCCGGGGCGGGCCTGCGGGCCGCCGGTGCCGGGCGCAACGCGGACGAGGCCCGGCGGCCGGCCGTCGTCGAGCCGTCCGGCGACGGAAGGGTCGTCGTCGTCGCCTTCGGGATGGAGTCCAGCGGCATCCCGCCCGACTGGGCCGCCACCGACGACCGGCCCGGGGTCGACGTGGTACCGGGTCCGACGTACGAGGCGGCGGCCGCGATCACCGGCCGGGTACGGGAGGTCACGCGGCCCGGCGACGTGGTGGTCGCCAGCGTCCACTGGGGCTCCAACTGGGGGTACGCCGTCGGCCGGGACCAGGTCCGGTTCGCGCACGCGCTGATCGACGGCGGCGTCGACGTCGTCCACGGGCACTCCTCGCACCACCCCCGCCCCCTGGAGCTGTACCGGGACGGGCTCGTCCTCTACGGCTGCGGCGACCTCATCGACGACTACGAGGGCATCACCGGCTTCGAGCAGTACCGGGACGACCTCCGGCCGCTGTACCTCGTCACCGTGGAGCCGGGTTCGGGCCGCCCGCCCGCCGTACGGATCGTGCCGATGCGGTCCCGCCGTATGCGGCTGCGCCACGCCCCGCCCGAGGACCGCGAGTGGCTGCGCGGCACGCTGGACCGCGTCAGCCGTGGCTTCGGCGTGCGCGTCGGCCTCGACGCCGCCGGAGCGCTCGTCGTAAGCTCCCGCTGATCCCCCACACGTGAAGCACAGCCTGCCGGTCCCGGCAGGCTTTTCTGTTTGCCCAGGAGGGTGTTCATGAAGCTCGGTCTCACCTGCCCACGGTTCGTCTGGCCCGGCGGCGACGCCGCCATCGCGGCGCGGTTCGCGGACGTCGCGCGCGGCGCGGACGAGGCCGGGCTCGACAGCTTCTGGGTGATGGACCACTTCTTCCAGATACCGAACTTCGGCGCCGCCGAGGACCCCATGCTGGAGGCCTACAGCGCCCTGTCGTACGCCGCCGCCCTCACCCGCCGCGTCACCCTCGGCACGCTCGTGACAGGGGTGACGTACCGTCAGCCCGGCCTGTTGCTCAAGCAGGTGACCACCCTGGACGTGCTGTCAGGCGGGCGGGCCGTGCTGGGGATCGGGGCCGGGTTCCACGAGGAGGAGCACCGGGGGCTCGGGTTCCGGCTGCCGCCGGTCGCCGAGCGGTTCGAGCGGCTGGAGGAGACGCTGCGGATCGCCAAGCGGATGTGGAGCGCCGAGGACACTCCCTACGAGGGCAAGCACTACCGCCTGGCCCGTACCCTCAACTCCCCCCAGTCCCTCTCCCGGCCCCACCCGCCCATCCTCATCGGCGGCAGCGGCGAGAAGAAGACGCTGCGGCTGGTCGCCCGCTACGGCGACGCGTGCAACCTCTTCTTCGGTGCCGACGTACGCCACAAGCTGAGCGTGCTGCGCGCGCACTGCGAGGCGGAGGGGCGGCCCTACGAGGCGATCGAGAAGACGCTCCATATGCGGGTGCCCGACGGGCAGTCGGTCACCGAAAGCGTCCAGCGCTGCGGCGAACTGGCGGAACAGGGCATCGACCACGTCATCGTCGCCATGCCGGACCCCTCCACCGACGCCGCCCTCACGCACCTGGCCGAACTCGCGCGGCAGGTGCGCACGGGGAAATGAGGTGCGGCCGGCGGTGGCCGTTCCTATCCTGGTGGGCATGTCTACGCCCCGGATCTCCTAGCTCAGGACACACGCCTCACGCCACCCGTGTGTCCTTCTGCTTATCCGGAGCGTTAAACCATGCTTACCGTTCGTGGTGCCGACGTGCGCGTCGGCGCCCGGCTGCTGCTGGCCGGCATCTCCTTCCACATCGCGCCCGGCGACCGTATCGGCCTGGTCGGCCGCAACGGCGCGGGCAAGTCCACCCTGATGAAGATCCTCGCGGGGTACGAGCGCCCCGCCGCCGGTGACGTCGTCGTCACCGGCACGGTCGGCCACCTCGCGCAGGACCCGCGCGCCGCCGACCCCGCCACCACGGTCACCGACCGGATCCTGTCCGCGCGCGGGCTGGACCGGGCGGTACGGGAACTGCGCGCCGCCGAGGCCGCCCTGGCGGAGGCCCCCGAAAGGCACCTGGACCGCGCCATGGCCGCCTACGCCCGCGCCGAGGCCGAGTTCCACGCCCGGGGCGGATATGCCGCCGAGGCCGAGGCCGCGAGGGTCGCCGCCGGGCTCGGGCTGCCCGGGCGGGTGCTGGACCAGCCGGTCGGCGAGCTGTCCGGCGGGCAGCGGCGCCGGGTGGAGCTGGCCCGCATCCTGTTCTCCCGCCACGACACGCTGCTGCTCGACGAGCCGACGAACCACCTCGACGCCGACTCCGTCGACTGGCTGCGCGGCTTCCTGGCCGGTTACCCGGGCGGCCTCGTCCTCATCAGCCACGACACCGACCTCCTCGCCGCCACCGTCAACCGGGTCTTCCACCTCGACCCGCACCGCGCCGCCCTCGACGTGCACAACACCGGCTGGCACGCCTACCTCGCGCAGCGCGCCGCCGACGACCGCCGCCGCGCCCGCGAGCGGGCCAACGCCGAGCGCAAGGCGGCCGCGCTGCGCACCCAGGCCGACCGGATGCGCGCGCACGTCGCCACCGCCACGGCGGCCAAGAACATGGCGCGCCGCGCCGACCGGATGCTGGCCGGCCTGGAGCCCGCCCGCCGCACCGACAAGGTGGCCCGCATCCGGCTGCCCGAACCGGCGCCCTGCGGCCGGATGCCGCTCGGCGCGGTGTCCCTGACCAAGGCGTACGGCGCCCACCAGGTCCTCACCGGCGTCGACCTGGCCGTCGACCGGGGCAGCCGTCTGGTGATCCTCGGCCACAACGGCGCGGGCAAGTCCACGCTCATGAAGATCCTCGCCGGCCGGGAGGAGCCCGACACCGGCCGGGTCGTGCACGGGCACGGGCTGCGGCTCGGCTACTTCGACCAGGAGCACGACACCCTCGACCTGGCCCGCACGGTCCGCGAGAACCTGTCGGCCGCAGCCCCGCACCTGACGGACGGTGAGGTACGCCGGGTCCTCGGCGCGTTCCTGTTCGGCGGCGACGACGCCGGCAAACCGGCGGGTGTCCTGTCGGGCGGCGAGAAGACCCGCCTCGCCCTCGCCTGCCTGGTCCACTCCGGCGCCAACGTCCTGCTCCTGGACGAACCGACGAACAACCTGGACCCCGCCTCCCGCGCCGAGGTCCTCGCGGCGGTGTCCGGCTACCCGGGCGCCATCGTGATGGTCACCCATGACGCCGGGGCCGTCGAAGCGCTGCGCCCCGAGCGGGTCCTGCTCCTCCCGGACGGCGACGAGGACCTGTGGAGCGCCGACTACGCCGACCTGATCGCCCTGGAGTAGCTGGAGTAGCTGGAGTAGCAGGCCGGGCGGGGGCGGCTCCGGACGATCATGGCAATCTTGGCCCGATGAAGACCATCGGACTGATCGGCGGCATGAGCTGGGAATCCAGCGCGGAGTACTACCGGCTCCTCAACGAGCTCGTACGCGAGCGCCTCGGCGGGCTGCACTCCGCGCGGTGCATCCTCCACTCCGTCGACTTCGCGGAGATCGAGCGGCTCCAGGTCTCCGGTGAGTGGGAGCAGGCCGGGGAGGTGCTCGCCGAGGCCGCCCGGGGGCTGGCGGCGGCCGGGGCGGACCTGCTGCTGATCTGCACGAACACCATGCACAGGGTCGCCGGCCAGGTGCAGGACGCGGTGCCCGTGCCGCTCCTGCACCTGGGGGACGTCACCGCCGATGCCGTACGTGCGGCGGGGCTGAAGACCGTGGGGCTGCTCGGGACCGCCTTCACCATGGAGCAGGACTTCTACCGTGCCCGGCTCGCCGGGCACGGGCTCACCGTGCTGGTCCCCGAGGCCCAGGTGCGCGCGGAGGTGAACCGGATCATCTACGAGGAGCTGTGCCTCGGCGTCGTCGAGGACAGCTCTCGCGCCGCTTACCAGCGGGCCATCGACCAGCTCGTGGCCGACGGCGCGGAGGGCGTCGTCCTCGGCTGCACCGAGATCGAGCTGCTGATCGGGCAGGAGCACAGCCCGGTGCCGGTGTTCCCCACCACCCGCCTGCACGCCGAGGCCGCCGTCACGGCCGCGCTGTCCCTTTGATCACGTCTGGTCGCCCGTTCCCCTCACGTCACTGCATGGGTGCCCCCCCTGGCCCCGGGCCAATGTCGCCCCATGGGGACGACTCCGTCAAGAAGCCCTCCAAGGGGGCGGAAGGGACGGAGGAAGGGACGGAGGAAGGGCCCGTCCCTTGACGGGACGGGCCCTTCCTCCGGGCGGTGCACGGCCGGTCATTCGTCCAGGGTGAGACCCTTGCGAAGTTTGCCCAGGGTGCGGGAGAGCAGACGGGAGACATGCATCTGCGAGATGTTGAGCTCCTCGCCGATCTCCGACTGCGTGAGTCCGGCGACGAAGCGCAGGGAGAGGATCTTCCGGTCGCGCGCCGGGAGGGAGGCGATCAGCGGCTTGAGGGACTCGATGTACTCGATGCCTTCGAGCCCGTGGTCCTCGTAACCGATGCGGTCCGCAAGCGCGCCCTCGGAGTCGTCCTCCTCGGGCTGGGCGTCGAGCGAGCTGGCGGTGTAGGCGTTGCTCGCCGCCATGCCCTCGACGACCTCGTCCTTGGTGATCCCGAGCTTCTCGGCGAGTTCGGCCACGGTGGGCGAGCGGTCGAGCTGCTGGGCCAGTTCGTCCCCGGCCTTGGCCAGGTCGAGGCGGAGTTCCTGGAGCCGGCGCGGGACGCGCACGGACCAGGAGGTGTCGCGGAAGAAGCGCTTGATCTCTCCGACGATGGTTGGCATCGCGAAGGTGGGGAACTCGACCCCTCGACTGAGTTCGAAGCGGTCGATGGCCTTGATGAGACCGATGGTGCCGACCTGGATGATGTCCTCCATCGGCTCGCTGCGGGAGCGGAACCGGGAGGCGGCGAACTTGACCAGCGCGAGGTTGAGTTCGACGAGCGTGTTGCGGACGTACGCGTACTCGTGCGTCCCTTCCTCGAGCGTTTCGAGGCGCGCGAAGAGCGTCTTGGAGAGAGCCCTCGCGTCGAGCGGTCCGACTTCGTCGTACGGGGGGATGTCGGGCAGTCCGAGCGGTTCGGTGCCGAGCTGCCCGAGACTGTTGATCTGGTGGGGCGGAGTTGCCGACGGCGCGTTCGGGGTACGCGTTTCGTCGAGCCGGGGTGACATGGTCTCCTCCATCGTTCTCGGCATATGGCCGCCGATGCCCAAAGAGTGTGGCTGCGGTGTGCGGCGCCTCCAAAGCCGGCCGTGTTGGTTGTGTCCCTACTAGCCCTACCCGCTTCACGGGGATCGTTGCAAGTGTCAATTGTCCCATATGTACGGTATGTAGTTAAGTCTCGACTACCGGCCGCCGTTCAGAAGGCGTAGGGTTCTACCGACTCAACGGCATCGGCGAAGAGGGACGGCATGGACCGCGGGACGGTCGGCAGCGCGAATCAGGGCCGACTCAAGGTCGGGGTCCGGACGGAAGGCCGCAGCGAGGTTGTGACACCGGCGGGTGAGCTGGATCACCACACGGCCGAGCTGCTGCGCGAGCCGCTGGACGCCGCGCTCGAACAGGGCTGCACACGCCTGGTGATCGACTGCTCGCAGCTTGCGTTCTGCGACTCCACCGGGCTCAATGTGCTGCTCGGGGCCCGCCTGAAGGCGGAGGCCGCGGGCGGAGGGGTGCACCTCGCGGGGATGCAGCCCGTGGTGGCCAGGGTGTTCGAGATCACTGGCGCGGAGGCGGTTTTCACCGTCCACGACTCGCTGGAAGCGGCACTCGCCGACTGAAGTGACAAAGCGGGTGTTGTCCTGGATCGGCCGGGCAGAAGAACCCCGCGGCAACTGTACGGAGGGGCTCCACACTCTCTGTGACGGCCCTGTGGCTGCTCTGTGACGACGTAATGGCGACTTGGTGAATTCGGTGAGGTGAAGCGCTGATGGGCACCACCCAGCAGCATCCGCCGAGCGATCTCGGCCCCCAGCCGGACGGTTCCGGCCTCGGTGTCGGTGCCTCGGTCCCGGTTTCCTCCACCGCGTCCACCGCGCCGGAGGTGAGGTCCGACATGTCAGGTGCGGCGTCCGGGGCGAGTCCCGGGGCGACGCCCGTGGGGCGCCGGACGCGGCGGCTCTCGCTGGGCAGTGCCAGCGGGATCGTTCCGCTCGCACGGGACTTCACACGGCAGGCGCTGTACGACTGGGGCTGGCTCCCGGCGGCCACCGCCGATCGGCGGGCCGCCGCCGAGGACGTCCTGCTCGTCGTCTCCGAGCTCGTCACCAATGCGTGCCTGCACGCGGAGGGCCCCGAGGAACTGCGCGTCTCCCTCGATTCGAAGGTGCTGCGGCTGGAGGTCGAGGACCGGGGCGCCGGCCAGCCCGCGCCGCGTACCCCGCACCGGGCCGGGCGGCCCGGCGGGCACGGCATGTTCATCGTCCAGCGCCTCTGCCTGGACTGGGGGGTCGCCCGGTCCCCGGGCACACCCGGCAAGACGGTATGGGCGGAACTGGCGGCACCCGCTTAGCGCACGCGGGTCGTTTGCAGCAGTTGTGGAGCACGGCGATACGCCGTGCTCTTTGTCTTCCCTCCCCAAGGCCACGGGCGTACCTTGAGCGCCGATCTGATGAGCCGTCAGGCATTGGGGTGATCTCGAGGTGTCGTACCAGAAGCGGACAACTCCGGCGCTGACGGCGGCCGTGGCGGGCGCAATCGTGCTGATGGCCGCCCCCGCCGCCCACGCCACGGTCGTGGACGTCGACTACGCGTGCCGGACGCCGATCGGGCCCAAGGCCGCCGTGTCGCCGATCGACATCACGAGCGTCAAGAGCGGCGGCGGCCACAAGCTGACCATGACGTTCCGGAAGGGCGTCTCCTCGAGCCCGGTGGAGCTCGGCAAGGGCGCCATGAACCCGAGCGCGGTCATCAGGGTCGGCGGCGCGGACAGCGGGACGCTCACCGTCTCCGGACCCGCCAACACCGAGGCGATCCCGGCCAACACCCCCATCAAGATCAGTGACTTGACGGGTACGTACACCCCGCGCAAGAGCGGCAAGGTCACCTTCACCGCGGGCGTCCTGACCATCAAGGCGCTCGGTACGACCACCACATGCACGCCCAAGAACGATCCCGAGCCGTCACTGGAGCTGAACGTCACGGCGTCCGGGGCCTCGTCCGGTTCCACACCCTCGGGCGGCGGGCAACTGCCCAGGACCGGACCGCTCGACTCGGCGGTTGCCCTCGGCACCCTCGGCGGCACGGTCCTGCTCACGGGCGCGGCCGGGGTGCTCTGGCTGACCCGCCGGACCCACCGGACCCACCGGGCGTGACCGCGTGCGCGCCCGGGTCGTGGCAGCCGCCCTCGTGGCCGTGATGGTTCCTTCCACGCCCGCGACGGCCGGGGCCGGGCCTCCGGAGGCCCGGCCCTCGGAGAGCCGGCCCCAGGAGAGCCGGCCTCCGGAGAGCCGGCCGTACATCTACCTGGAGGGCCCGCCCGGCACCGTGCTCGAAGACACCCTGTCGCTGACCAACCCGGGCACGCGGCCGCTGACCCTGCGGCTGCGCGCCACCGCCCCGTGGGTCACCTTCGCCGCGAACCCGGTCACGGTGCCGCCCCGCACCCGCGCCGACGTGCCGTTCTCGGTCACCGTCCCGGCGGACGCCCCGCCCGGCGACCACGCGGGCGCCCTGCTCGCGGGGGACGACACGACCGTGCCGGTACGGCTGCGGGTGGGCGGCCCGCGACTGGCGGCGCTCACCGTCGAGGACGTCCGGATCACGGACGGCACCATCCGCTACGCGCTGGTCAACCGCGGCAACACCGTCCTGTCGCCGCGCCTTGCCGTGCGCGCCGAGGGGCTGTTCGGCGAGGTGCTGCGCCGTGCGGAGCGTCCGCTGCGGCTGGAGGTGCGGCCGGGCCGGCGGGTGGAGCTCACCGAACCGTGGCCGGGCCGGGACCGCCCGGCCCTGGACCGGGTCACCGTCCGGCTGGACGCCACCGCCGGGGACGGCGCGCGGGCCGGGGCGGAGGCGACGAGGACGTTCGGCACCGGGTGGGCGGGCATTCCGGGCCTGGCGGTGGTGGTGGCGGGCACGGCGGCGTGGGTACGGCGCCGGGGGCGCGGAGCGAGGGGAGCGGAAGCGTGAGGGCGTACCGGTGGGTGGCGGGGGCCGTGCTGGTGGCGTGCGTGCTCGTCGGCCTGCCCGCGCCGGGCGCCGCCGCCGAGAACCGCCCCGGGGTCACGCTCTCCCGCACCGAGGCGCCCAAGGGCAACGAGATCACGGTGGAGGGCACCGGCTGGCGCCCGAGGGCGCTGCTGATGCTCCTGGTGTGCGGCGAGAACATGGCGAGGGGCACCAACTCGTGCGCCAATGCCCACGGGCGCGCCGTCACCACCGACGCGAGCGGCACGTTCACCAGGAAGCTCCCCGTCGTCGCGCCGCCCAGGCCCTGCCCGTGCGTGGTCCACGTGGCGACCGTCACCGGCGACCGGGCCGTGACCGACGCCCCGCTGAAGATCACCGGGCACCCGGTCGCGCCCCTGCCGGAACCGGCCGGGGACGGCAGGCTCGCCGTGCTGGCGGCCACCCGGCTCGAAGGATCGAGCGGCGTCCTCGTCTGGTTCGGCGCCCCGGCCCGCCGCCGGCTCGTCCTCACCGTCGGCAACCTCGGCACGGCACCGGTCAGGGACCCCGTCTTCCAGGTGGGCACCGCGCACGGCGTGTACGCCCCGCAGTGGGAGGAGCGGCAGTGGCGCGGCACCGTCCAGCCGGGCCGCAAGGCGCTGGTGGAGCTGCCGGTCCAGCTGGCGGCGGGCGCGCACGGCGACTACCAGGTCTCGGTGAAGTACGGCGGCAAGGTCCTGGCCGAGCAGCCCTGGCGGGTGGGGCGGCCCTGGGGCGTGACGCTCTTCTGGGCGCTGCTCGCCGTGGTCGTCCCGGCGGCGCTGTTCCGCACCGGAATGGCGGTCGTGGACCGCGTACGCCCCCACGGGCCGCAGCGCCTCCACCGCGTCAGGCGCCACCGTGCCGCCGCCCCCACCGAATCCGCACCCGACCCCACGGTGAGCCTGCCCTGGTTCACCCCGGACTCCGCACCGTCAGAGAACCGACCCACGACGAAGGGACATTCGTGAGCACGCAACGGAGGATGAGCGCGGCGGGCGTCGCGCTGATGCTCGGCGGCGCGGGGATCCTGCTGGCCGCGGGACCCGCGCAGGCGGCCGAGGTGTCGTACAGCACGGAGTGCGTCCCACCGCCCATCTCGGGTCTGCCACCGGTGCAGGGCACCACCAAGGTGCAGATCACCGCGCCGGCGGAGGCGAAGGTCGGCGACGAGGTGGAGGTGGTGTGGAAGACGGTGGAGGCCGCTTCCAAGAACCCCGACGTCCTGGACCTGGAGAAGGACACCGTCAAACCGACGGGCAGGCTGAAGGTCGCGGGCGCGCAGACCGCCGACCTGACGATGGAGGGCCCGCGGCAGAACCCGCCGATCCCCAAGAACAGCCCGATGGTCCTGCCGGACATGAAGGGCAAGCTGAAGCTGACGACGGCGGGTGAGATCACGCTGACGCCGGGTGCGTACACCATCAACGTCTCCAAGCCGCTGTCCACGGACACCACGTGCACGCCGAAGGAGACGGTGCGGCCCGCCGCGACGATCAAGGTCACGGAGGCGGGCGGCGGCACGACGGGCGGTACGACGTCGGGCGGCACCACGGCCGGCGGTACGACCACGGGCGGCACGGACGCGGGCGGGACGACGACGTCCGGCGGGACGACCGGCTCGGGTGGGACGACGACGTCCGGCGGGACGACGACGTCCGGCGGCACGAGCGGCGGCGGTGGCGGTCGGACCGACTTCGAGGGCAAGGAGGTCTCGGTCGCGTACGCCTGCAAGACGCCCATCGGCGACAAGAACGCGACCTCGCCGGTGAAGATCAACGCCAAGCGGAACGGCGGGAGCTTCGACCTCACCGTGAAGTTCTCCACGTCCGTGATGGACAGCCCCGCCGACATCCCGAAGGACTCCGTCAAGCCGTCCATGGAGGTGAAGCTCGGCGGCGCGGACAAGGGCTTCGTCCCTGTCGAGGGCCCCACCAACAAGGAGCCGATCAAGGCGGGCCAGCCGATCGAGATCCCCGAACTCACCGGTACCTACAAGCCCGGCGCCACCGGCAGGGCGACGCTCAGCCCCGGCGTCCTCACCGTCAAGGCGCTCGGTACGACGACGACCTGCACCCCGCCCGCGAACGTCCAGGTCTCCCTGGAGCTCGACACCTCCGCCCAGCCGGGCGGCGCCTCGGGTGGCGCGAGCGCCTCCGGCGGGACGTCCACGACCGGCAGCGCGACCGGCGGCTCGTCCGCGTCCGGTGGCGGCCTCGCCGACACGGGCGCCGAGGACGCCGGCGCCCTGCGCGCCCTCGCCCTGGTCGCCGGTACGGCGATCCTGCTGGGCGGCGCGGTGTTCACGTTCATGCCGTGGCGGCTGCTGAAGCGCTGACGGCACGGCGAACGGCGAAGGGCCGCCGCACCGGACGGATCCGGCGCGGCGGCCCTTCCCAGGGACCTACGGGGGCGTACGCGTCAGCGCACGTTGCCCATCATCGTCCGGACCTTCTTGCGGTACATGTAGACCGCCAGACCGGCGACGACCGCCAGGGAGGCCTCCATGGCGATGATTCCGGTGCCGTTGAGGTCGACGCCCGCCAGGGACAGCAGGCCCGTGGTGCAGTCGCCCGCGGTGACCGCGAGGAACCAGACACCCATCATCTGCGAGGCGTACTTCTGCGGCGCCATCTTCGTGGTCACCGACAGGCCGACCGGCGAGAGGCACAGCTCACCGATGGTCTGGATCATGTAGATCGAGACCAGCCACATCGGCGAGACCTTGGTGCCGTCACCCGCCATCGCCATCGGGACGATGAAGACGAAGAAGGACGCACCGACGAGGACCAGGCCCATCGCGAACTTCACGATGGTGTTGGGCTCCTGGTTCTTACGGGCCAGCCACAGCCACAGCCAGGCGAAGACCGGGGCCAGCGCCATGACGAACAGCGGGTTCAGCGACTGGTACCAGGTGGCCGAGAAGGCGAACCCGAAGACGCTGCCGGCGGTCTTGTCGTCCGCGAACAGGGACAGCGTCGAGCCACCCTGGTCGTAGATCATCCAGAAGACGGCGGCGGCGACGAAGAACCAGATGTAGCCGTTCATCTTCGACTGCTCGCCCGCCGACAGCTCCTTGTCGCGCTTGATGCGCACCAGGACGGCGACCGGGATGACCAGACCGGCGAGGGTCAGCGGCACGAGCGCCCAGTTCAGCGTGAACGCGCCCAGGGCGACGACGGCACCGTAGAACACGGCGACGGCCAGCACGGCGCCCGTGACCTTGAGCAGCACCGCGCGGCGCTCCTCGGGGCTCAGCGGGTTCGGGACGACGCTGCTCTTCGGGCTCAGGTGGCGCGTACCGAGCAGGAACTGGAGCAGGCCCAGGCCCATGCCGACCGCGGCGAGACCGAAGCCGAGGTGCCAGTTGATCTCCTTGCCGACCGTGCCGATGACGAGCGGGGCGACGAAGGCACCGAGGTTGATGCCGATGTAGAAGATCGTGAAGCCACCGTCACGGCGCGGGTCCTCGGGACCGTCGTACAGGTGGCCGACCATCGTGGAGATGTTGGCCTTCAGCAAGCCGGAACCGGCGGCGACCAGGATCAGGCCGAGGAAGAAGACCGCCTGGCCCGGCAGCGCCAGGCACAGGTGACCCAGCATGATCACGGCACCGGCGATGGCCACCGTCTTGCGGGCGCCCCAGACGCGGTCGCCGAACCAGCCGCCCGGCATGGCCATCAGGTAGACCATCGACACGTAGACGGAGTAGATGGCCGTGGCCGTGGCCGCGGTCATCGCGAGGCCGCCGCCCTGGCTGCCGGTCGCGGCGTCGGCGCCGCCCGAGACCAGGTAGTACACGAGCAGGGCGCGCATGCCGTAGTAGCTGAAGCGCTCCCACATCTCGGTGAGGAACAGAGTGGCCAGGCCGCGGGGGTGGCCGAAGAAGGCGCTCTCGCCGCGACCGATGGTCGCGGAGTCCTTCGTCAGGCTGGACGCCATGGTCGATCCTTGCTTGCTCGGGACGCGCTGCGCTTTGTGAGCGTTCACGCGCCCGGTGGGGGGCGGCCGGCACCGGCACGGGCTCCGCCCCACCCCCACGCCCACAGGGGTCCGCCCCCGTACGGCGTACGGAGGCGGGGAACAGGCCGCACCGGGATCCACGCCCCGGAGGCGACATCGCGCCACGGGGCCCGGCCCACAGGTCATTCACTGTCTCGAGACCGGCCGGGCCGGTTTCACGCAGAAAGAGACCTTTGGCGCGTAGTGGGCCAAAGGTCCCCGGATAGTGCATCAGGCGTCTCACCACCATACGCCACGACAGGGCGGCATATGGAAGGACTTGAGAGATGGATCACAGGTGTCGCCGGAACCAGCCGCCCTGTTTCCAAGGTGTTTCCCAGGATGGCCCCCCATACTCGCAGGCCGTGCCGATCATCGTGCGATCCCCCGGCGGGGCTGGTCCGGTGCGGACTACCATCACCCCATGACCCGTGTACTGCTCGCCGAGGACGACGCATCCATCTCGGAACCGCTGGCCCGCGCCCTGCGGCGGGAGGGTTACGAGGTCGAGGTGCGTGAGGACGGGCCCAGCGCGCTCGACGCCGGATTGCAGGGCCATGTGGACCTGGTCGTACTGGATCTCGGGCTGCCCGGGATGGACGGGCTCGAAGTGGCCCGGCGGCTGCGTTCCGACGGGCTCACGGTGCCGATCCTGGTGCTGACGGCCCGCGCCGACGAGGTCGACACCGTTGTCGGGCTCGACGCGGGCGCCGACGACTACGTCACCAAGCCGTTCCGCCTCGCCGAGCTGCTCGCCCGCGTCCGGGCGCTGCTGCGGCGCGGCGCCAGCGAGCCCGCCCCGGCCCCCGCGACCCACGGCGTGCGCATCGACGTCGAGTCGCACCGGGCCTGGATGGGCGACGAGGAGCTCCAGCTCACCGCCAAGGAGTTCGACCTGCTGCGGGTCCTCGTCCGCGACGCCGGCCGCGTCGTCACCCGCGACCAGCTGATGCGCGAGGTGTGGGACACCACCTGGTGGTCGTCCACCAAGACGCTCGACATGCACATCTCCTGGCTGCGCAAGAAGCTCGGCGACGACGCCGCCAACCCCCGCTACATCGCCACCGTGCGCGGCGTGGGCTTCCGCTTCGAAAAGAGCTAGGCCCCCACAGCAGGCACCGAAAGAGGCACCGTGCGCCGCCGACTGATCAACTCCACGCTCGCCGTGGTCCTCGTCGTCATCGCCGTCTTCGGGGTCTCCCTCGTCATCGTCGAGACGCGCACCATCAGCAGCAGCGCCCAGGAGAGCGTGGACTCCGAGGCGGTCCGGCTCGTCAGCATCGTCGAGTCCCGGCTCGTCGGCGGCGAGCCCGTCAACCCGGACATCCTCGCCCAGCAGAGCGGCGCCAAGCGGTACGCCCTGATCGAGATCCCCGGCCGGCCGCCCATCGAGATCGGCGCCCGCCCCGGCGGCAGCGTCATCCGGGGCACCGCCGACGGCAAGCGCGGCGAGCAGGTCACCGTCGAGGAATCGCGTTCCACCGTGACCCGCGAGGTCGGCCGCACCCTGCTCATCATCGGCGCCGTGGCACTGCTCGCCGTGATCGCCGCCGTCCTCCTCGCCGTACGCCAGGCGAACCGCCTCGCCTCGCCCCTCACCGACCTCGCCGAGACCGCCGAACGGCTCGGCTCGGGCGACCCCAGGCCCCGCCACAAGCGGTACGGCGTGCCGGAGCTGGACCGGGTGGCCGACGTCCTCGACGCCTCGGCCGAGCGGATCGCCCGGATGCTCACCGCCGAACGGCGGCTGGCCGCCGATGCCTCGCACCAGCTGCGTACGCCGCTGACCGCGCTGTCCATGCGGCTGGAGGAGATCGCCGAAACCGACGACCCGGCCACCGTCAACGAGGAGGCGCACATCGCACTCACCCAGGTCGAGCGGCTCACCGACGTCGTCCAGCGGCTGCTCACCAACTCGCGCGACCCGCGCACCGGCTCGGCGATCGCCTTCGACCTCGACGAGGTCGTCAAGCAGCAGATCGAGGAGTGGCGGCCGGCCTACCGCAGTGTGGGGCGGGCGATCGTCCGGTCCGGCAAGGTCGGCATGCGGGCCGTCGGCACCCCGGGGGCGGTCGCCCAGGTGCTGGCCGCGCTGATCGAGAACTCACTCATGCACGGCGGCGGCACGGTCGCCCTGCGCACCCGGGTCACCGGCAACCAGGCCGTCGTCGAGGTCACCGACGAGGGCCCGGGCGTACCGCCGGACCTGGGGGCGCGGATCTTCGAGCGGACCATCAGCGGCCGCAACTCCACCGGCATCGGCCTCGCGGTCGCCCGGGACCTGGCGGAGGCCGACGGCGGGCGCCTGGAGCTGCTCCAGCAGCAGCCTCCGGTCTTCGCGCTGTTCCTCAGCCGCGAGGTGCGCAGCCGCAAGGACAAGTCCGCCGACGAACCGCCGACGGTCCGCTAGGCGCACCGTTCCGTCAGCTGCCCGGGGTCAGCGGCGCGGGGCGACCGGCTCACCGGCTCGCTCGGACTCGTGCCGCCGCTGCTCCAGGAACGATTCGGCGGTCTGTACGGCCTCGCGGCCCGGCAGCGTCCGGAAGACCCAGGTGCGGTAGGACCAGAAGCGGAACAGGGTGGCGACCCCGATGCCGAAGAACTTGAAGAAGTTGTTCTGCAGCGGGCTGTCCCAGCCGAAGCCGTACGTCGCGGTGTACAGCACACCGTTCTCGATGACCAGCCCCACGAGGCTGAACAGCAGGAACAGCGTCAGCTCCTTCGTACGCCCGCTCTTGTCGCGGTCCCGGTACGTGAAGTAGCGGAAGCCCACGTAGTTGAACGCGATGGCGACGACCGTGGCGAGCAGGCTGGCCCGGACGACCGGGAGCTCCGTGGTGTGGCGCACCAGGTTGAAGACCGCCATGTTGACCAGCAGCCCGAGACCGCCGACGAGACCGAATTTGGCGATCTCGCGGACGAGCTGGTCCAGCCGCACCCGCAGTGCGCCTCGTTCACTCATGGTGATCTTTCAGCCCCGTCCGGTCGAGTGGGTCAACCAAGCCATGCTAACCACCCGCCGGGAACCCCGCGCGGGGACGGAGAAAGCCCGGCCGCCGGGGCCGGATACCCTAAGAGGGTGACGTTCCCGGTAGTAGGCATGGTGGGCGGCGGTCAGCTCGCCCGAATGACCCACGAGGCGGGCATCCCCCTCGGCATCAAGTTCAAGCTCCTCAGCGACTCCCCGCAGGACTCCGCGGCCCAGGTGGTGAGCGACGTCGTCATCGGCGACTACCGCGACCTGGACACGCTGCGTGAGTTCGCACGCGGCTGCGACGTGATCACGTTCGATCACGAGCACGTACCGACCGAGCACCTGAGGGCCCTGGAGGCGGACGGCATCCCCGTGCGTCCGGGGCCCGACGCCTTGGTGCACGCCCAGGACAAGGGCGTGATGCGGGCCAGGCTCGACGAGATCGGCGCCCCGTGCCCCAGGCACCGCATCGTGACGGACCCGGCCGACGCGGCGGCGTTCGCCGCCGAGACCGGAGGGTTCCCGATCATCCTCAAGACGGTGCGCGGCGGGTACGACGGCAAGGGCGTGTGGTTCGTACGCTCCGAGGACGAGGCCCGCGACCCGTTCCTGGCGGGCGTGCCGGTCCTCGCGGAGGAGAAGGTCGACTTCGTACGCGAGCTGGCGGCCAACATCGTCCGCTCCCCGCACGGCCAGGCCGTGGCGTACCCCGTCGTCGAATCGCGGCAGGTCGACGGTGTCTGCGACACGGTGATCGCGCCCGCCCCCGACCTGTCGCCCGAGCTGGCCGGCCAGGCCCAGGAGCTGGCGCTACGCATCGCCAAGGAGCTGGACGTCGTCGGCCACCTCGCCGTCGAGCTGTTCGAGACGCGCGACGGCCGGATCCTCGTCAACGAGCTGGCGATGCGCCCCCACAACTCCGGCCACTGGACCCAGGACGGCGCGGTCACCTCGCAGTTCGCCAACCACGTGCGGGCCGTGCTCGACCTGCCGCTCGGCGACCCCCGCCCGCGCGCGAAGTGGACCGTCATGTGCAATGTGCTGGGCGGTGACTACCCCGACATGTACCGGGCCTACCTGCACTGCATGGCCCGTGACTCCCAGCTGAAGATCCATATGTACGGCAAGGACGTGAAGCCCGGCCGCAAGGTGGGGCACGTCAACACCTACGGCGACGACCTCGACGACGTGCTGGACCGCGCCCGTCACGCCGCCGGCTACCTGCGAGGAACGATCGTTGAGTAACCCGATGGACACCCCGCTCGTCGGCATCGTCATGGGCTCCGACTCCGACTGGCCGGTCATGGAGGCCGCGGCCGCGGCCCTCGACGAGTTCGAGATCCCCTACGAGGTCGACGTCGTCTCCGCGCACCGGATGCCGCGCGAAATGATCGCGTACGGGGAGCGCGCCGCCGACCGCGGCCTGAAGGCGGTCATCGCGGGCGCCGGCGGTGCCGCGCACCTGCCGGGCATGCTCGCCTCGGTCACCCCGCTGCCGGTCATCGGTGTGCCCGTGCCGCTGAAGTACCTGGACGGCATGGACTCGCTGCTCTCCATCGTGCAGATGCCCGCGGGCGTCCCCGTGGCCACCGTCTCCGTGGGCGGGGCGCGCAACGCGGGCCTGCTGGCCGCGCGCATCCTGGCCATCTCCGACCCGGACCTCCTGTCCCGCATGAGCGAGTTCCAGCAGGAGCTCAACGACCAGGCCACGGAGAAGGGCAAGCGGCTGCGGGCGAAGGTCGAGGGCTCGGCGTCGTTCGGTTTCGCCAAGTGACGGCCGGCCGTTTCCGGGACGAGGCGCGCGAGCTGCTCGCCTCGTACCCCGTGGTCGACGGCCACAACGACCTGCCGTGGGCGCTGCGCCAGAACGCCGGCTACGACCTGGACCGCCTCGACGTCGGGGCGGACCAGACGGGCCGACTCCACACCGACATCCCCCGGCTGCGGGCCGGCGGGGTCGGCGCGCAGTTCTGGTCGGTGTACGTCCGCACCGGCATGGCCGGCGACGACGCGGTCAGCGCGACGCTGGAGCAGATCGACTGCGTCGACCGGCTGCTCGCCCGCCACCCGGCCGACCTGGCGCCCGCGCTGACCGCGGACGACATGGAGGCGGCGCGGGCCTCGGGGCGTATCGCGTCGCTGAAGGGCGCCGAGGGCGGCCACTCCATCAACAACTCGATGGCCACCCTCCGCGCCCTGTACGCCCTCGGCGTCCGCTACATGACCCTGACGCACAACGACAACGTCCCCTGGGCCGACTCGGCCACGGACGAGCCGGGCGTCGGCGGCCTGTCGGCCTTCGGCCGCGAGGTCGTACGGGAGATGAACCGGCTCGGCATGCTGGTGGACCTCTCGCACGTGGCCGACACGACGATGCGCGACGCCCTCGCCACGTCCGAAGCCCCGGTGATCTTCTCGCACTCCTCCTCCCGGGCCGTGTGCGACCACCCCCGGAACATCCCCGACGACGTGCTGGCATCGCTGCCCGCCAACGGGGGCGTCGCCATGGCCACCTTCGTACCCAAGTTCGTCCTCCCGGCGGCCGTCGAGTGGACCCGCCAGGCCGACGAGAACATGCGGGCGCACGGCTTCCACCACCTGGACACCACCCCCGAGGCGATGCGCGTCCACGCGGCCTTCGAGGAGGCCAACCCCCGGCCCGTCGCCACCGTCGCCACGGTCGCGGACCACCTCGACCACATGCGGGAGGTCGCGGGCATCGCCCACATCGGCATCGGCGGCGACTTCGACGGCACGGCGTTCACCCCGTCCGGCCTGGACGACGTGGCGGGCTACCCGAACCTGATCGCGGAGCTCCTCGGCCGCGGCTGGTCCCACGCGGACCTGGCCAAGCTCACCTGGCAGAACGCGGTCCGGGTCCTCCGCGACGCGGAAGCCGTCTCCCGTTCGCTGTCCTCCCGCGCCCCCTCCACCGCGACGCTCACCGCCCTGGACGGCTGACCGCCCCGCGGTCCCTTCCGGTGGGTGGGGGGTGCGGCCCCTCCGGGCGGGTGCCGCGCCCGGCCCAGCGGCTACCGCCGGTGGGTGGGTGTGTGGCCCCTCCGGGCTCACCTCCTCGAGGCCGGCGGCCTTGGGTCTCGACGGTAGGAAGCCCTTCCGACGCCGCCAACCTCTGCGGGGGCGACCCTGCACGGCCACACCCCGGTCGTACGCCGACTGCGGGCGCGTTTCTCTGACCACGGCGAGGAGGGGCCGTGCAGGGTCGCCCCCGCAGCCGATCGGCGGCCGGAAACGGCGACGAGAGTGCTCGGGCACCCCGCCGACGGCGAGGAG